>JBLIHD010000127.1:0-5753 GCA_047636335.1 Flavobacterium sp. | reverse complement strand
AAGAAAATTGCCGGAGCCTACCGAATGGGCTTGGGTTCTGAAATATTTATTAAATATGGAATCGAAGGTTTCTATTTGAATGAACTTTTTCGTTTTGAGCCTGAATTACATGATATGATGAACAAGTCCATTGAAATGGGTAGGGCATTTATCATCAAGGAATACCAACAGAAACCAATGCCTCTTTTCTTGCTTTGGAAAGGAATCATTCATACGACTTTGCGTTTTCCGGAACACAAATTTCTTCTTGGTGGTGTAAGCATCAGTAATCAATTCTCTGACTTCTCGAAATCTTTGATGATTGAATTCATGAAATCAAATTATTACGATCCCTACATAGCACAATACATACACCCTAAGAAAGCCTACAAAGTAAAACTGAAAGATGCTGACAAAGATTTTATTTTTGACGAAGCCGAATCCGATCTGAATAAGTTTGACAAAATTATTGATGAATTGGAACCTGGTGTTTTACGCTTGCCTGTATTGATAAAAAAATACATAAAACAAAATGCAAGGGTAGTCGCTTTTAATGTGGACCCTTTGTTCAACAATGCCGTTGATGGCTTGATGTACATCCGAATTGCAGACATTCCTGAAAGCACCATGAAACCGGTTATGGAAGAATTTCAAGCCGAACTAGAACGGAAATTAACGGAAAAAGAAGAATTGTAAAAAAATCAAGATCTTCATTTTAAACATAAAAAGTCTCGAAAATGTCGAGACTTTTTATGTTTAAAACCATCCTTTTTTATTCACCTGATAGGTTTGATAAAATTCCTCGTCTGACTTTGTCAGGTATATAACACCTTCAATAATGCCAAGAATTCCCGTCACTATACCACAGGTACAAAGACTAATCGCTAACCATATTATCCCCTCTGTGGTATAACCAAGAAGGAATTTATGAATTCCAAAAGGAGCTAAAAGTATAGCCAATAATCCTGCTGCCAATTTCTTATTATCTTCTTGAACCGGTTGCGGATTATTCCAATGTTCGTATTTTGTATTTTCCATGGATTAATTATGATTTGTCCTCTTTTCAATAATTAAATTTAAGAAAAATTTATTTAAACACGCTATATATAGGTTCCTAAAGTTGAATTTTATTTGCTTCTAGGTCTAAAATCCAGTCCAATTTACCGTTCTCATTAGACTGAATTTTTTCACAATAGTAACTCCCTCTTGCCTTGATTGATCCAGCAGCTTCTCTAAATTGGCAACCCAGCAACTTTGAAGGAGTTGTTTTTTCGCTTCTGCCTTTAGGGTTTACCCAAAATATTTTAGTTTAATCTTGTCAACTATAACTTGCGCCAGTCGCTCGTGACTCTCGAAAGTCCAACCGGCAACATGCGGAGTCAAAATTACATTTGGAGATTCCAGTAAATACTGGAATGCTTCTGGAGTTTTATCTTCTTGAAAAAGAGTTTCAAAAGACAATTTCTCATATTCCAATACGTCTAGGCCAGCACCAAGAATTTTTCCAGACTGCATAGCGGCCACCAGACCGGACGTTACTATATTTTTCCCTCGCGAGCTGTTCAAAATCCAAAAAGCCTTGGCAAAACCATCTATAAATGCCGCGTCGACCATTTTATTGGTTTGCGGCGTCCACGGAATGTGTAAACTTAAGACATCCGCTTTTAGTTGCAGTTCTTTTATTGAAACCTGCTTTGCATTGGCATCACCCACATTTTCCAGAATATCATAACACAAGACTTCCACATCAAAACCGCGCAGTTTCTTGGCGAAAGCTTTCCCCATATTTCCATATCCTATAATCCCAACCGTTTTACCGTCAAGTTCATGACCGCGATTACTTTCGCGATTCCAATGTCCGGACCGAATTTCCCTGTCAGCAGTATTCAGTTTATTGAATAGCGACAAGATCATCCCCAGCGTATGCTCAGCAACCGCATTTCTGTTCCCTTCGGGTGCGGCTATCAATTCGACGTTTTTTGAAACAGCATACTCGCAGTCGATACTTTCCAGACCGGCTCCTACTCGTGCTATAAATTGCAAGTTGGTGGCTTTATCTAGGAATTCTTTGTCGATTTTGAAGCGGCTACGGATTACGATTCCCTGATAGTCGTCGATTTTCGCCTCAATCTCTTCCTTGGAAGAAGTGAAGTCTTCGTGGTTCGTAAAACCTAGTGTTTGTAATTGTCCCCATAAAATAGGGTTATTACTATCGATATGAAGTATTTTAATACTTTCTGCTTTCAACATTTTTCTCTTAATTTAATGTCGCTCAAAGTTACAAATCTTAGAAGTGTAATCCCATAATTTCCCTCTTGTATTCTAAGAATCAAGTATTAATTATAAAATAGTAAAAATAATGTAAAACTAGTTTGTTGCCCAATAATCAAAAACAGTCACCTTATCTGGAGCAGGATTTAAAAGTGCTACAAAGGCTTTGTGAGCTGGATCAACAAGGTAGGCATCTCTATCTGCCTCACTAGTGAATGTCAAAGTAAAACAATGGGTCAACCCATTATTCAGGTTTTCAGGACTGTTATTTGTTCCCCATTCAAATGATTTAATTACGGGAATTTTATATTGTAAATCACTTAAGGCTACTACCACTTTATTAATATAAGCAGGATCAGTATTCTCATTCCAACCAAATAGCACTACATGTCTAAGCAGTTGTTTATTAGCCTCTTTTTGGGCAGTTGCAGTAAGGCAACTAGCCATAAATACTAGGGCAACACATAATACTTTTTTCATTTTGTCTTTTTTTTTGAAATATACAGATTATTTCAAGTTACTTCACAAGTGGTGTTTTTGCGATTGATGCTTTTAGAGGTAAATATCCTGAACAAGGGTTACTAGACAACTTTTTTTAATGGGAAATACCCAAAAAATGATTATCCCTTGATTTGTTTCAATGAAGTTTTGATTCCGCGTATCAAAGACGAACTAAACCCGTGCATCTCCATCTCGTTTAATCCCGCAATTGTACAACCTTGCGGTGTGGTTACACGGTCAATTAATTGTTCTGGATGTACTTGCTCTTCCATAACCATCTCAGCAGCTCCTTTTACGGTTTGTGCAGAAATCGCCAATGCAGTTTTCCAGTCAAATCCTATTTCGATCCCTGCCTGCATAGAGGCACGGATATAACGAAGTGCAAAAGCGGTTCCGGAGGCGGCAAGAACGGTGGCCGCATCCATCAATTTCTCATCGATAATAGGTGCTGTTCCTAAACCTTCAAAAAGGGCTATTACTTTTTGCACTTGCTCTTTGTCTTTTTCATGGAAAGCGATGCAGGTTGCCGATGCGCCAAATTGTGATGCAATATTAGGCATAATACGTATGGCACTATTAGAAGCCCCTATCTTGTTTTGCAGGTTTTCTATCGATAAGCCGCTCACTGCCGAGGCAATAGTTTTATTTTTTATGAAAGGTAAAATTTCGGATAAAACAATATCTACCTGATAGGGTTTTATGGTCAGGATAACTATATCTGCCTCCTGGATTCCATCCGTGTTATCTGTAGAAACAGTTACACCCAATTGCTCCAAATAAAGGATGCTTGACGTATTTCTTCTAGTTATGGTAATTTGATTTCCTTGCGAAAATTTTGATATCCCTTTTGCGATTGCAACGCCTAAGTTTCCTCCTCCGATTATATGTATCTTCATTATGGTTGTGGTTTTCATTTCCTCGACCGGCTACAAATAAGAAAGAACCGCTACGGAAACTGTTAAGTGGTTATAGTTTTTTGCTTGTTTAGTTACTATTAAAATCCTAGAATCATTTTTGCTATAGAAAAATAAATTAAAATTCCACAAATATCATTACTTGTAGTTATAAACGGGCCGGTTGCCAGTGCGGGATCAACTCCAAATTTATCAAGCAATAGTGGTATAAATGTACCTATAAGAGAAGCGATAATAATTACTGAAACCAATGCACTGGTGATAACGACCCCAATTATGGGCGGCTCACCTAAAAGAAAATAACTGCCTAAAAACAATATACTTGCGAGGATCGCACCATTAAGCAAACTCAAAGACACCTCTTTTATCAAACGGTTAAACAAGGAACCACTCAATGTATTATTAGCTAAACCCTGAACGATTATTGCCGAGGACTGTACTCCTACATTTCCCGCCATAGCGGCGATTAAAGGAGTGAAAAAGAATAAATTTCCGTGTTTAACCATAGCACCCTCAAATAAACCCAGCACCCTCACGGTTATAAACCCACCCAAAAGCGCTAAAACTAACCACGGTAAACGTGCTTTGGACAATTCCAGAATACTATCATCCGCTTCGACATCATTTGATATACCCGCCGCCAATTGGTAATCCTTGTCCGCTTCATCCCTAATCACATCTATAATATCATCAATGGTTATACGACCTACTAATCGTCCCATAGCATCGACAACTGGAATAGCCTCTAGGTCATATTTTTGCATAATCCTGGCAACCTCAACATCTTCGGCATCGACATTAACCGAGTTTACTTTTTTGATATAAATTTCGGCAATTGGTGTTTTGGTCGACGTGGTCAACAGGTCTTTAAGTGACAACCTTCCTTTTAACCTGTTTTCATCATCAACAACATAAATGGAATGTACACGTGAGACATTTTCCGCCTGGGCACGCATTTCTTTAACACAAGTAAGCACACTCCAGTTTTCATTGACTTTCACGAGTTCTTTTCCCATCAAACCACCGGCAGTATCTTCATCATAACGCAAAAGATCAATAATGTCCTTCGCATGTTCTAAGTCGTCCAACTCAGAGATTACCTCTTCTTTTTTGGACTGCGAAAGCTCCGCGATAATATCAGCGGCATCATCCGTGTTTAACTCATCCAGTTCTTCGGCAATCTCTTTGGCAGAAAGTCTTTTTAAGATATTCTCCCGTAAATCATCCTCCAATTCCAGAAGGATTTCCGAAGTTTTTTCGGAATCTAATACTTTAAAAATGTAGGTTGCCTCATCAAAATCAAGCTCGTCCAAAATCTCGGCGATATCAGCATGGTGCAAATCGCTAAGAAGGCGAGATAATTCCTGGTCTTTCTTATTAACAATGTGTTGCTCTAACTCGAGTATTAGGTCTTTGCTGATTTTAAATTCCATCGGCTTCTATTTTTTGGGTAAGTTCGATAAACTGTGCTACATCCAGCTGCTCTGGACGAAGGTCAAAGATAGGGTCTTCTCTTAAACTATCTGACAAGTTTAATGTCTTTAAGCTGTTACGCATAGTTTTTCTTCGTTGTTGAAATGCCGTTTTCACCACTGTGAAAAATAACTTTTCGCCGCAAGGCAAACTATAATCCGCTTTCCTGCGCAAACGTAAAACACCCGATTTCACCTTTGGTGGCGGAATAAAAACGGTTTCATCAACAGTGAATAAATATTCTGCATCATAAAATGCCTGAACCAAAACAGATAAGATACCGTAAGCTTTTGTTCCTTTTTTCTCACAGATGCGTTGCGCTACTTCTTTCTGAAACATCCCCGCAAATTCAGGAATCTGATTGCGATATTCCAAGGTCCTAAAAACGATCTGAGTCGAAATATTATAAGGAAAGTTCCCGATGATGGCAAATTGCTTTCCTTCGAAAGTTTCATTAATATCATACCTTAGAAAATCCTTAGATATAATTCTATCTTTTAACTTAGCATAGTTCTCGTCCAGATAAGTCACTGATTCAGCATCAATTTCAATAACATAGGTATTGACAGGTTTCTCCAACAAATATTTTGTCAAAACACCCATTCCCGGACCTAT
>JBLIHD010000126.1:0-5828 GCA_047636335.1 Flavobacterium sp. | reverse complement strand
ACCTATAATCACCGCAGTCGAATTTAAATTCAATCCTATTTATGCCACGACGATGCTGCAGCTAAAATCCACAGATTGGAGCCCCTGAATGAAATATTGGATGTCACATTGTCCAATACAAGTTTCTTATCTTCCTTTCTTTTGGTAAGGTCGATATATGCAAAAAATCTATTTATTGTTTTTTTCGTTCGTAACTTCTTTTAAAGTATTTTTTAAAAAAAGGAAGCCAACTAAACCTGCAATTAAGGAAGAAAGTAAAATAATGAATTTTGCGTTGCTAATTATAGTTTTGTCATCAAAAGCAAGTAAAGTTATGAAAATTGACATTGTAAACCCAATTCCACCCAGAAATCCCACGCCGATTACCGTTTTCCAGGTTAAGTCGGCGGGAAGCTTACAGAACCCAGCGGAAACAGCCAAAAAGCTAAAAAGATAAATACCCAATGGTTTTCCAACGATCAGTCCAAGAGCAATTCCAATGCTGTAATGCTGTGAAATGGTTTCTCCTATATTCGAACTAATAACAATTGCCGTATTGGCTAGGGCAAAAATAGGAAGGATAAAAAAGCCAACTGGTTTATATAAAAAATGTTCTAAAATGTAGGAAGGTGAATTTTTATCCCCGTTTCCAAATGGTATCACAAAAGCCAATAGAACCCCAGTAACAGTAGCGTGAATACCGGAATGTAACATAAACCACCACATAATCACACCGCCTATGAGGTAAGGAATTAAACTGCGCACTTTCATTCTATTCATTATAAATAGAACTAACATTGTGCCCAAAGCAGTAAACAAGTTTGTCCAAAGGATTGTTTTTGTGTAAAAAATGGCAATTACCATAATGGCGCCTAAGTCGTCAATAACAGCTAATGCCGTTAAGAAAATTTTCAAAGACAATGGGACTCTGCTCCCCAATAAGGATAAAACTCCTAATGCAAATGCTATGTCTGTAGCCATTGGAATCCCAGCCCCAGCTTGCGCTATAGATCCATAATTTAAGAGCAAATACAAACCCGCAGGGACGAACATTCCACCCAATGCTGCAAAAATAGGAAGCAGTGCATCCTTTATATTGGATAATTCACCCAGATATATCTCTCTTTCCAATTCTAATCCAATAAGCAAGAAAAATATGGTCATCAAACCATCATTAATCCAATACTCCAAACTTTGTCCGCCAATTTCAGAGTGCCAGGTATGCAGGTATTGCGCGCCAAAAATTGAATTTGCCATAAATAAAGAAAATATGGTACAGCCTATCAAGACAAGTCCACTGGATTTCTCATTGTCAAAGAACTCATTAAACAAATCGTTATTATAAATCTTTTTTATTGCCTTCTCGATCTTTACTTTCATGGATTCTTTATTTTTTTTAGCCAATACCCGGAAACTTTCCGTTTTTATTTATAAACGTGGTTCAATTATCTCCTGATTTACAAAAATAGCCAATTAGTATCTAATCCCATTGTAGAAATGCATAATAATGTTTTAAAGATAAGCTATTGAAATTTTTAAAAACGTTTTAAGAGCGCCTCTTTATTGGTTATGAGTAAATAAATATTCTGGATTGAAAAGTGATTGGCTCAAATAATACAATATAATAATTTTAATTCTAGTTGTTTAAGGGTAATGCCAGGCTTTTTAAGAGGCGCTTTGTAATTCCATAAGGATTTTATAAGAGTTTAATCTTGCATCGTGATCATAAATGTGGGGAACTACCATTAGTTCATCAATTTGTGTGTCATCGACAAACTGGGTTAGCGTCTTTTTAATTTCCGATTGATTTCCAATGAAAGAATATGTCAAAAATTGGTTCATTGGTAGTTTTGCTTCCTCGTTCACTTTAAAATTCAGGTCTGCCGGTTGAAGCGGCAGCCTGTCAGTAGTCAGAATACTCAAAAAAATTTTGTCCATGGAAGTGGCAAGCAATTCAGCCTCTTCTGAAGTTACCGCAGCGGTTACATTTATACAGGCAATCGCATATGGTTCTTTTAGCTGTTCCGAAGGCTTGAAATTGGCTCTATATATCTGAAGCGCTTCCAGTAATTGCTACGGTGCAAAATAGCTGGCAAATGCATAAGGTAATCCAAACGCCGCCGCTTATTTTGCACTTTCGGTACTTTAACCCAATATCCAAATCGGAATGTTTAGGCCTTCGCCGGGAATCGCCCTAACTTGTGAGTTTTTGTTATCTATCGATAGGTATTTTTGTAATTCCCTAACCGTTTTTGGAAATTGGAAAGCAGCCTGGTCGTCTCTCTTTAGTGCCTTAGAGGTTAGTTGATCTGTTCCTGGCGCGCGACCAAGCCCTAAGTCAATTCAACGCGAATACAAGTGGGCTAGTGTACCAAATTGTTCTGCTACCAGCAAAGGTGCGCGATTGGGCAACATAATTCCGCCGGAACTTACTCTTATTTTAGTTGTACCCCCTGCAATATGTCCTATCAGGATAGATGTGGCCGAACTGGCAATACTGACCATATTGTGGTGTTGCGGGGGCCAAAAGCGATGGTAACCTAGACTTTCCGCTTTCTGTGCAAGACTAAGACTGTTTTTTAATGATTGGGCAGGAGTTTTCTCTTTTAAAACTTAGGCTAAATCCAATATGGATAATGGAATATTATTAATTTTTTTTTTCATTGGGATTATATTTGAGCGGAATTTTCTCTCCCCCTTTTTTTCTTTTGAAACTTTATTAGTTACCCTCTTTAAGGGATATAATTTTTTGAAAGTCTTTATAAGTCTATATTCCTAATTTAATTTTGTGTTTCCAGTTTCATCAATAAATCGGTTTGTTTGTCATCACCCAAGGTAAAAACATGCTCGTCAAATACTGAAAAATTATTTTTACGATAAAATCCTAGCGCTCTATGGTTTTTTTCCCAAACGCCCAGCCAAATGAAAGAGACAGTATTTAGCTTTGCTATGTTTAGAACTTCATCGATAAACAATTGCCCTACTTTTTTGCCATGAAACTCTTGCAGAACATAAATGCGTTGAATCTCCAATGCTTGTTCGTTCATTATTTCGGTTTGGGCTTTTCCGAAATTTATTTTTAGGTAACCAATTATTTTTTGGTCTAATGTGGCCAAGTAAAAAGAGGATTCCGCGTTGCTAAGCTCTTTGGTTAATTGGGTCTTATTGAAATTTTCTTCAAGGTAATAAATAATGTTTTCGGGAGTATTGACAACAGCAAAAGTTTCCCTGAAAGTTTTGGCAGCAATTTTTTGTATTGATTCCAGGTCAGATATGTAAGCTTTTCTAATTTCTATTTTGGTCATGATAAATTAATTGTGTTTTCGGGGCATAAAAACAGAATCAAAAATAGTGAAAAGAAAATTTGAATCTATTAATATTTTCTATTCAATCATTAAACAAATCAATTTAAGTAATCCTATTTATTGTTTTCAATTTGTACTTTTGGGTAATTATTTAAAAGAACCTGTAACAGGAATATTTATGAAAATTGTGATCTCTCCAGCCAAATCTTTGAACTTCGAAAAGGAATTACCTACTTCAGCCTTTACAGAACCTATATTTTTAAAGGAATCAAGGCAGATTCAAAAAGTATTGAAAATGGAATCACCAAAAGAACTGTCGGAACTGATGCATATTTCAGATAAATTGGCCGATTTAAACTGGCGACGCAATCAAGATTGGACAACACCGTTTTCGCCTGAAAACGCACGTCCCGCCATTTATGCTTTTGACGGGGACGTATATACCGGCTTGGATGCCTATTCGGTTCCAAAAGATAAATTAGAAGCATTACAGGACAGTTTGCGCATTTTGTCCGGTTTGTACGGACTCTTGAAGCCTTTGGATCTAATGCAGCCTTATCGATTGGAAATGGGGACAAAGCTGGCAGTGGGAGAAAATAAAAACCTATATGAATTTTGGAAACCTACCATAACTAAGAGCCTGAACAAAGAACTGAAAGACGGTGAGTTATTTGTCAATTTGGCGAGTAACGAATATTTTTCGGCCGTTGATTTAAAAGCGCTAAAAGTTGCAGTGATCACGCCCGATTTCAAAGATTATAAAAACGGAAAATTAAAAATCATCAGCTTTTTTGCTAAAAAGGCGAGGGGACTAATGGTGCGTTACATTGTAGATACAGAAGCAAAAACAATTGAGGATTTAAAGGGCTTCAATTATGATGGGTATCAGTTTGACGCAAATTTGTCTAAAGGGAACCATCTCGTTTTCACGAGATGATACTTAACAACAAAGTTAAAAACTGCCAGATTTTTTTTGCTATACTGTATTTTTTTGGTTTTTAAATCAACAAATTATGGACGTTGAATTATTTGTCTGCGAAATAGAAAAGAAATGAAGTATCTCTCTATTTTATCATATTAAAAAAGGATTCAATTTAAGTATTGTGTTTAGCAGAGGTTGTGCGAGTCGTAAAGCAAGCTTTTATTTTTCAGGTTTGTTCTCAGAATTAATTACTTTTTATGAAATTCTCTCCTAAATTATTAAAACTGTGTTTAATTGTATTGATTGCTTGATGTTATTTTTTATTTTCAATTTATCAGAGTTAAATAATTACTAAAGTGCTTATAATAAGTTTATTACTGTTTTATTTTTATTAATTTTAACATTGTATTAATAGTAATAATTAAAACAGTAAAGTAATGAAAAGTTCAGATTGGAGCGTTATTAAAGCGGCAACAGAAGCGGGATTACCTGATCCAGGATTTGATATTGACAGCAAGACAGCGATCGTAATAACAGATCCTCAAAATGATTTTTTGAGATCTGACGGTGTAGCGTGGCCAGTAGTGAAGGCCAGCGTTCACGAGAATAATACGATATCGAATATGAGTCGGGTATTCCAACTTGCCAAAGAAAATAATATGAAAGTGTTCATTTCCCCTCACTATTTTTTCCCCACGGATAAGGGATGGAAATTTGACGGGGCCTTGGAAAAATTTATGCATTCTAAAGATATGTATAAAAGAACTGGAAGACTCGACATGACTGATTTTGAAGATTCCGGTGCCGACTTTTTAGATGAATTCAAAAAATATATTTCGCAGGAAAATATTATTCTATGTAATCCCCACAAAATATATGGACCCCAAACCACAGACCTCAATCTGCAGTTAAGGAAATATAAGATTGAAAAAGTGCTCATGGCAGGAATGTCTACTAATCTATGTCTGGAATCTCATACAAGACAATTAATTGAAGAGGGATTTGAGGTTGCTGTAATCGCTGATGCAAGTGCAAGTGCCAAACTTCCGGGACTAGATACTTTTCAGGCTGCATTAATGAATTTAAGGATGATTACCAGTCATGTCTTCACAACCGAAGAATTTGAGGCCGCGTTAAAATCGAGTAAAGATAAAAATCATAATATTTCTTAATATTTGGCAGAGTTTGTCTTAGGAGAGTTGTACAATTATTAATTGGTCAAAGGAGACCTTAGCCCCTTTTGAATTAATTTTCGTTAGTTAGAGCATTTTTTTTAGAAATTTATATTGAGAACAAGAAAATTTAGAATGGCCTACTTCAGCATGTTCAAAAACTTATCTTTTTAAAATAATCAATAAAAAGCGAAAAAGTATTAAAATATAAATCGCTAAAACCTCTGTCGGGACTGCCGCCTATTTTTATAAATTGCCTGATTTAAAGTAATTCAATTATGACGGATATCAATATAATGCGAATATGTCTAAATGGAGTCATTTCGTTTTCACGAGGTAATATTTGACAATAAAGTAAAAAATGCCGACATCACTGATGATATTGGCATATTGCTTTTAATGCATGGCATCGGCTGGATTGATTTTGTTTTTGGCTTTTTTTATTAAAAA
>JBLIHD010000125.1:0-5844 GCA_047636335.1 Flavobacterium sp. | reverse complement strand
AGTAAGCGTAAAAATTCAATATACAGCCAAACCAAAGTAATCATCAATCCCATTGCGCCATACCATTCCATAAATTTTGGCATCTTTTGCTCGGCTCCTTTTTCTATTCTGTCAAAATCCAGGAATAAATTTAAAGCGGCAATTATAATTACAAAGACACTAATTCCGATGCTCATCATAGAGTTGCCGTAGTGTACAGGCTGAAATCCCGTAAACATGGAAAACACCCATGAAATTATGTAATAAGTGGCAATGGCAAGTGTAGCCGCGACAACGACCGATTTAAACTGCTCGGTTACTTTTACAATTCTATATCTGTACAATCCTAAACAGACTATAAAAGTGACAAAAGTTGCCCCTACTGCCTGTATTACTATTCCAGGATACATCGTTTCGAAAATTGCCGAGATTCCCCCGATAAACAAACCTTCAAACAAGGCATATCCGGGTGCAAGGTAGGGAGAATATTGTGGTTTGAAAGCGGAAATCACCACTAGAATCAAACCTACAATTGCGCCTCCAATTGCCGGAACCAAGGGGTTCATGCCGTTAAAAGTCATCCACCAAATCACCATGGCCGATGCGGTAAGCAATAAAAACAGAATTATTGTTTTATTGATCGTGCCAGACAAGGTCATTTCTTGGTTATAATCTATAACAGTAGCGTTATGTACTTCCTCTTTTCTGGATGTAGTTGTTGCAGAAAAAGACTTGTTATTTAAAAAAGGATTTTGCGATTTGAAATTCATGGAAAATGCAATATATTTTCTCAAAGATAAATTAAAAAATATTTAAGGACAAAAAAATCCGTCTTGTTTAATTGCTAAACAGACGGATTGGATTTTTGATAGGTTTTATTGCTTATTCTATTTCCGAAACTCTCATAGTATTTACCATTCCTTTTTCTTTAATTGGCATAGCCGCTAAATTAATAAGGAAATCACCTTTGGCTACATATCCTTTTTCTTTTACAATATTGTTTATGTCGGTCACGGTATCGTCAGTACTTACTATTTTGTCATAGTAGAATGATTTTACTCCCCACAATAAACTTAATTGTGTCATAATCCTTTTATTCGATGTAAAAACTAGAATATAGGCTGATGGTCTCCATGCTGAAATTTGGAAAGCAGTGTAACCACTATTGGTCAAAGTACAAATGGCTTTTGCGTTAATGGCATTTGCCATAAGTGCAGCATGACGACAAACTGTTTTAGTGATAAAACGTTTTGTTTTTATTTGTGGTGTATTTTGTGGTACAGTGATTAGTGGAGAATCTTCAACCGCTTTAATGATTTGTGTCATTTTTTCGATTACTTGTACAGGATAATTACCCGTAGCCGTTTCACCGGAAAGCATTACCGCATCTGCACCGTCCATTACCGAGTTAGCAACGTCGTTTACTTCCGCTCTTGTTGGAGTCAAGCTAGTGATCATTGTTTCCATCATTTGAGTGGCTACGATCACAGGAATTCGTGCCATTTTGGCCTTGCGAATCAATTCTTTTTGAACAAGCGGCACTTCGTGCGCAGGAAGTTCAACACCAAGATCCCCACGAGCAACCATTAATGCATCACAATAAGCTACTATCTTGTCTATATTTTCTAATGCTTCAGGCATTTCTATCTTGGCTACAATCGGAATTTTATGTTCGGAGTGCTCAGCAATCAAATCCTGCAAGTCTTTTAAATCCTGCGGTGTTTTTACAAATGAAAGGGCAATCCAGTCTACTTTTTGTTCGATGGCAAAAATAGCATCAGCAATATCCTTTTCTGTCATTGCGGGAAGTGATATTTTTGTGTTGGGTAGATTAACTCCTTTTTTGGATTTCAGTTCACCACCTTGTATTACTTTTGCAACAACTTCTGTTTTTTTGTCTGTTTCAACAATTTCAAAAATTAGCTTTCCGTCATCCAATAAAATTCTTTCCCCAGGATTGACATCATTTGGGAAATTTTTGTATTTCATGAAAACTCTTTGGGCGGTTCCAATAATTTCTTCGGCGGTCGTAAACGTAATTAAGTCTCCGTCATTTACAACTACTCCTTCACCCATTATTCCTACGCGAAGTTTCGGTCCTTGTAAATCGCCAAGTATTGCTGTGTTGTATCCATATTCATCATTGAGTCCTCTGATGATCTTAATCTTTTCTTTAACATCAGAATAGTCCGCATGAGAAAAATTAACCCTAAACACATTTACACCTGCGTCTATCATGTCTTTGATTATTTCTCTCGTACTACATGCAGGTCCAAGTGTGGCTACAATTTTGGTCTTTTTGTTTGTAATCATTTGTATTAAAAAATTAAATTGTTTTTTGATTTTATTTGATTTGTATCCACTGTATATACGGCAGATATGCTATCAATGGTATTTAATATTATCCTTATTTTTGACACATCTATAATGTCCTCATTGTTTTCAATCTTTAAAAAAAAATCTGCTTTTTTAAATTCTGGTAGCAAGAAAACTCTTGTCGTAATTTCCATCGTCACATTCGAAAACAAATTGTAAACCGTGTCTTTTTTTTGTTGCGACACTTCGTTTTTATTTTGAATTAAATTCCAAGAAATTGCTTTTTCTAAGTCGTAATAGTAAAATCTGGAAAAATTTGTTTCGCCTTCTTTTATATTAATTTGAACTTCATCCTTACTTTTGCTTAGATTTATTGGCAGTTTTTGATTGATGAAATAAGCCAATCGAAAATCTTCTAATGAAGTATGAATAGCGATAAGATTGTAATCTATTTCGTCAAAGTCGCCAAGATTCAGTTTGTGAATAGCCATTTAATGATAAAATAAGATGTAAATATAGTATATCTAATGAAGTTATGATGCACTAAACCAGCATGTTTTAGTTGACTTACTAACGAAAACGTTATAGTTTTAGGTAAATGGATATTATTTTTTGTCCATTTTATCTTGAAACGCAAAAAAGGCACGTTGCGATGCTTTTTCTTCCGCTTTCTTTTTTGAAGTCGCTCTTGCTTTTGCAATTACCTTGCCATCGATGCTCAATTTTACTCCAAATAGGCGCTGGCCATCGATTGCGTTGTCTTCAAAAATATCGTAATGAAATATTTTCTTTTCTTTCTGGCACCATTCAATAACCAAGCTTTTATAGCTGATTACTTTTCCTTCTAGGCGGGAAATGTCAACATAAGGGATGATGACTCTTTTTTGTATGAATTTTTCACAATAGACATAACCTTTGTCAAGGTAAATCGCCCCTATTAATGATTCGAAAATGTTACCGTGAATGTTTTCTCCAAAATGTTGTATCGGAACTTTGCTTTCAATAAACCGGATTAAGTTCAAGTCTTTCCCCAGTTCATTCAAGTGTTCTCTACTTACAATCTTTGAACGCATCTTTGTGAGGTAGCCCTCGTCTCCATGGGGGGCTTCAAGAAAAAGATATGCCGCAATTACTGCGCTTAGCATGGCGTCGCCCAGAAATTCCAAGCGTTCGTAATTAATAATATTCCCAACTGAGTCTAGACGACTGGAAGAACGATGGGTAAATGCTTTTCGATAGTGATCTAAGTTTTTAGGGGGAAACCCTAAAATTAATTGGATAGCATCAAAAAAAATCCCGTCTTCTGTAGAGCGGGATTTTGTAAATATTTTTCTTAATCTATTCATTTAAATTAGAATTCTAATTTTTTAACCAATACACAAGCATTATGTCCGCCAAAACCAAAAGTATTACTCATTACCACTTTCATGTCTCTTTTTTGGGCAACATTGAATGTAAAGTTTAGTTTTGAATCAATATTTTCGTCATCTGTGAAATGATTGATTGTAGGTGGAATTATTCCGTATTTCATAGACAGAATGGAAGAGATAGTTTCAACCGCACCAGCCGCACCAAGCAAGTGACCGGTCATTGATTTTGTCGAATTCAAGTTCATAGTGTAAGCATGTTCACCAAAAACGTGTTCAATGGCTTTCGATTCCGCTAAATCCCCAAGGGGAGTAGAAGTTCCGTGCATATTGACTCCGTCAACATCAGTTGGCTTTAATCCGGCATCTCTCAAACAATTCAACATTACGTTTTTTGCCCCTAATCCATCAGGATGGGGAGCTGTTATGTGATACGCATCTGCCGACATACCACCACCGCCAATCTCACAATATATACTAGCGCCACGGGCAATTGCATGATCGTATTCTTCAAGAACTAATGCACCTGCGCCTTCCCCTAGCACAAATCCATCTCTGTCTTTATCCATGGGTCTCGAAGCTGTTTTTGGATCATCATTTCTTGTGGATAGCGCATGCATGGCGTTAAAGCCACCCATGCCAGCGATAGTTACCGCAGCTTCTGAGCCACCGGTTACCATTACATCTGCGTGTCCTAATCGGATGTAATTGAATGCGTCAATTATTGCGTTTGTAGAAGATGCACAAGCGGAAACGGTTGCGAAGTTGGGGCCTCTAAAACCATATTTAATGGAAATATGACCGCAAGCAATATCCGAAATCATTTTTGGTATAAAGAAAGGGTTGAATTTTGGAGTACCATCACCGGCGCAATAATTCAACATTTCTATTTGAAATGTTTCCAAACCACCAATTCCAGAACCCCAAATAACACCTGCTCTGTCTTTATCTAGTTTTTCAAAATTGAAAGCTGCGTCATTAATAGCTTCTTCGGATGAAACCATGGCATATTGAGCATAACGGTCCATTTTTCTGGCTTCTTTTCTGTCCAAGAAATCTTCGGCATTAAAGTTTTTTAATTCGCAAGCAAATTTAGTTTTGAACTTTGCAGGATCGAAATAAGTTATTGGAGCAGCACCACTTACGCCGCTGATAAGAGCGTTCCAATATTCCTGAACATTATTTCCTATAGGAGTAAGAGCACCTAAACCCGTAACAACAACTCGTCTTAATACCATAACTTCTTTATTTTGTTATCTTTAAACAAATAAAACCCATGCTTTCTTTGCTGTATTTTTATTACAAAAAAGCCATGGGTATTACAATAAATATGTTTAGATTGAAATTCAATCTCAATTTAATTTTCAAAAAAAATAATAGCACCCGTATACAAAGTTGCATACGGGTGCTTAAACTATTATTTTTTAGCTTCTTCGATGTAAGAAATAGCTTGACCAACAGTAGCAATGTTTTCTGCTTGATCGTCTGGAATTTGAATGTCAAATTCTTTTTCGAATTCCATAATAAGCTCAACAGTGTCTAATGAATCAGCCCCTAAATCATTAGTGAAGCTTGCTTCTGTTACAACTTCGTTTTCGTCAACGCCTAATTTGTCTACGATAATCGCTTTAACTCTTGATGCAATGTCTGACATAATCTTTAATTTTAGAATTTAATTTGTTGGCAAAAATAAAAAACTTTATTTTAAAACAACCAATAAGTTGATAAATGTGATGTCTAAATTATAAAATAAATTTCAAGAAAGACTTCCCAATGCTATTTATTTTAAAATTTTATGCCTTTTTTTGCGTAATAAAAATTGGATAAATCATGAAAAAAATAGTCGTTTTTGCTTCCGGATCGGGTACTAATGCTGAAAATATCATAAAGCATTTTGCTTCAAATGGAACGGTAACAGTGGTGGCGGTTTTTACAAACAACCCAAATGCCAAAGTGATTGAAAGAGCTAAAAATAATGACGTACCAATTGTTGTTTTTTCGAAAATTGAATTAATTGAAAGTAAAATATTACAAAAGTTAAATGTCATTCAGCCGGATTTGATCGTTCTCGCGGGGTTTTTGCTGAAATTCCCCGAAAACATTATAGCCGCTTATCCAAATAAAATAATAAATGTTCACCCGGCGCTATTGCCTAAATATGGTGGGAAAGGCATGTATGGCA
>JBLIHD010000124.1:0-5852 GCA_047636335.1 Flavobacterium sp. | reverse complement strand
TTGTCCTTTATACGCGCCATTTGGCATCAGCACAAGGGGGAAAAACAATAGTGCAATAAAAAAGTAAAGAGTACGGAAATTTTGAATATTCTAAAAAACACAACTATGAATAAAGATCAATGTTGCGTGGTATCTCGTGACAAACCATTAGACCAGGACTATTGGGATGCACAATACAAAGCCTTATCTACAGGATGGGATTTAGGCCAGGTATCTCCACCAATTAAAGAATATATCGACATATTAGACAGTAAAAATTGCAGCATATTGATTCCCGGTTGTGGGAATACTTATGAGGCAGAATATCTATTGCAAGAAGGTTTTACTAATATCACCGTAATAGACATAGCACCTACACTGGTTGAAAACATAAAACAAAAATTTAAAGACAATTCATATATAAAAATCATAAGAGGTGACTTTTTTGAACACCAAGGCCAGTATGATCTGATTATTGAACAAACTTTTTTCTGTGCCTTGCCTCCAACAATGCGTCAAAAATATGTATTGAAAATGCACCAACTTTTAGTCGAAGGTGGAATATTGGCGGGGCTGTTATTCAATAGGTCCTTTGAAGTAGGCCCTCCTTTTGGCGGAAGCAAAAAAGAATACGAAAAACTTTTCCATAGCTCCTTTGGCTTTTCGAAAATGGACGTGGCACCAAATTCAGCGGCGCCAAGAGCTAATTCCGAATTGTTTTTTGAATTAAAAAAAAACAGCGACGTAAAAGTCAATCTCTATCGATTTGAAGGGATTACAGACAGTGGTTACATAAATACGGTCACAGCCAAGTTTGAAGCTTTAAACGATGTAATAAACACAAGTATGAGCACTAATTTTGCCGAAGTATTAATTGTAAGCAAAAAAGAAATTCTAATAGAAGAATTACAAAAAACTGTTTCATATGATGAAAAATACCGCATCATTAAATCATATTAAAATGAAAAAAATATTTTTTACAAATTGGCATGCCATGCGCTGGATTCGTCTAGTAATTGGTCTCTTTTTCGTACAGCAAGCCATTCAATTCCAAGAACTTATGCTGGGTTTCGTGGCTGTATTTTTCTTGTTTCAATCTGTTTTCAACACGGGTTGTGGTCTAAATGGATGTAAAGTACCAACCTTTAAAAAAAGTAAAAATGAATAATAGTTTTGAAAATATCATAAAATCAGAAAAACCAGTATTAATTGATTTTTTTGCTACCTGGTGCGGACCTTGCAAAGTGCTTGGGCCCATTTTGAAAGAAGTGAAAGAGAATTTAGGTGACCGAATTTCCATCATAAAAATTGATGTTGACAAAAATCAGAAAGTGGCTTCCCAATATCAAGTTCGCGGTGTGCCCACTATGATCTTATTTCAAAATGGAAAACAATTGTGGAGACAATCGGGAGTAGTACAAAAAGCTGACATAATAAAAGTAGTTTTAGAAAAAAGTAATCAATAACAAAAACAGCATCAATCAATTGTCTTTTCTGTACTGCTTTTGCAGAAACGCGCTGGCATCCTTTTTGCTAAAACATGAACAATTGGACTCTATAATCAGGGAACTGAAAGTTGGGGTGAAATATGACGCCATACTAACCGCCTCCGAAAAAGTTTTAGAGGCGGATAAATTAAAAATAAAGCAACAACTCACCGTAATTCGTTACAAAAAAAAAGCGCTTGACCGTTTGTCCGATCTCACCTACTCCACGATCGATGAAAAGCTGACGTTGGTAAAACCAAAAATCGTAACTGATTTCAATACTAAAAGTAACCGTCCCGAACTGAAATTGTTTGATTTGCAGAACGAATAAATCAAGCTTTCAAAAAACAATTTGCCTAAAGTGAACGCATTCAGCTAAGCCGGTTGAGGAAACCCTAGACTCAACATGCTTTACAATTCATTTCATACTTTTATGTTGTGGGGGTAAAAGCCAACTGAAATATGTTTGACTGGAATATATCCAAAAAAGAACAGTAGGCATTAGGGATTTCAGAAGCAATCGTTTCAATGGAAAAAGGAAGCTTTTGTGCTAAAAACCAATTTGGAATTGCAGTAAATAAAAAATGAGATAATTTTTGATCAAAAAAGTAAGCAAACCTCAAAATGCAAGAAGGCAAAGTTAATGTCATCCCGGAAATCCCAAATCATTTTGAGCGCCATTTAGTGACGAAAAAAAAATACCCTTTCCGTAAGAATAATACCATTGGGGTCGCCACAGCCGCGGTAGAAAACGTCTATATTTCACAAATCATAGTAAGTAATTACCAAAAGGTACAATGCCAATTGTATCCATACAACAAAGGTTCTTTTGTATTCCCTCAAAACATAATTGCCATTCCATCCTTCTGTTTAATAACACCTTAAATTACAAGACAATGATTATTCCGAGCATTTTAGTTTTATTGGTGACGATACTTCCTCTTTTCCTATCGGTAATGAATATCGTACGTGAAAAAGAAATCGGCACCTTGGAAAAAATCAATGTCACCCCTATTAAAAAACACCAATTCATCATCGGTAAATTATTCGCATTTTGGGTTTAGGGCTTGCTTATTTTGACCGTAGGCCAAGTTATAGCAGATTAGTGTTCCATATTCCGATAATAGGTAACATTGGATTGATTTACTTGTTCACCTCGGTTGATATATCAGTTATTCTCAGCATCAGTCTCTTCATCTACAATTACACGCAAACCCTACAACAGGCGATGTTCACAGCTTGGTTTTTTACCGTCATCTTTATTTTGATGAGTGGATAGCTCACTCCGATAGAAAATATGCCTCATTGGGCCAAGCAAATCACCCTGTTCAATCCGATAAACTATTTTGTGGAGATTATTAGAATGGTGATGATCAAAGGGGCTACTTTTTAAGATATTTCGAAGGCCTTTTTTATTATTTCTGTTTACGCATTTGTCTTAAATGGATTTGCTGTTTGGAGTTATAAAAAAACGAATTAGCGCCACCGACAAACGCCATGGAAAAATCCATTTTTTTTCCTTAACCAGCAATAAAACAAGTATTTATGCAAAATCTATTTCTTATTCCACTTATGCAGTATTCGCATCAAATCTGCAATGATAATTGGCTTTGGCAAATAATCGTCCATTCCCGATTCAAAACATTTCTCTTTTTCATCCATTAATATTCCGGCTGTCATGGCGATTATTGGAATATTTTCAGCACCCTTGCTTTTTCTGATCTCATATGTGGCATCATAACCGTTTTTATTTGGCATCTGAACATCCATTAACACGACATCTGGTTGCTCCATTATGTATTTTTCGACGGCATCATTTCCATCAGTGGCTTCGATTATATCGGAGCTGGGAATAATTCTTTTCAGCAACGTTTTGGCCAGAAACATATTAATCCTGTTGTCCTCAACCACTAAAATTTTATGGTAGCTTAAAGCGGCTAAAGGAGTTCTTTTATCGTCATTTTTACGACCGGCATTATCGCTAGTGCTAGTTTCTTTTTGATTTGATTTTTTGAATTGAACCGTAAAGAAAAAATTACTTCCTTCTCCAATTTTACTTTCTAGATTCAGCGTGCTACTCATCAAATCGAGGAGTTGATTTGAAATGGTTAAGCCTAAGCCGGTTCCTCCAAACTGTCTGCAGATGGAACTATCGCACTGCATAAAAGATTTAAATATTTTTTCACTATTTACCTCTTCTATTCCTATGCCAGTGTCTTTCACGGAAAATTTTATTGCTGATGAATATATGTTTGATGTAGGAATTTCAGAAACATCTAAGGTAATTGCCCCCGAATGTGTGAATTTTACTGCATTACTTATTAAATTGGCTAATATTTGTTTTAGTCTTGTCACATCTGCCTGAACAAATTCCGGAACATTCGCATCTAAGTTTAATCTCAAATCGATTTTTTTATTCATAGTCTGATATTTGAACAGACCAATCACCTGATTCGATAATTCAAAAATATTTGTTTCTGAAATCTCCAATTCAAGCTTACCTGCCTCAATCTTAGAGAAATCTAAAACCTCATTAACAATATGAATTAACGTATTCGCAGATTCATTTATGATGGACATATATTCCAATTGGTCTTCATCAAGGCTGGAGGTCATTAATAGATCCGTAAAACCAACTATTCCATTTAATGGCGTTCGAATTTCATGGCTCATATTTGCCAAAAAATTAGTTTTGGCTTTACTTGCAGCCATCGCTTCCTCTTTTGCCTTAATTAATTCCATTTCGACCGATTTCCTGTCCGTAATATCCATCATTATTATGTGACACTGTTCGTTATCTGTCGAAATGATTCCTGTAAGTATTACATAACTGGGTTTAGCATCTTTAGACATTAGGACAACTTCACATGATTCCTTAAGCCCATCTTTAAATACTTTCTCCAAAAAAAGATTGAAAACTAGTTTTGTCTCATCCGAAATAAAAAAACCGAGCCTGCTGTTGATTAGTTTAAATCGGTCTTTACCCAACAATCGCGAACCGTAAGAGTTTACCGCAATCACATTCCCTTCTTTAGAGAGGTTAAAATACGCTGATGGCAAAAAATCATATAATTCAATACATTTTTCAGTGGCTGTTACTGTTTGCTCAATTGCCGACAAAAGTTCCTCATTTTGCATTTCCAGTTCAATCTTATGCACTTCCAGCTTATGAATAAGTTTCACTACTTCAACTTCATTTACGTCCGAATTACTCCTTGAAGCTTTTGCTTTAAGGCTCTTTTCCGCTTTTTCACGAGTAAGCTGGGCTTCTTTTGAATTGTCCACTGAATTTTTCATGATTCCTGACTGTTATTAAAAAAAACTATTTGACCATTTTAAAAACTCTAAGAAAACTAATTGTTTCTTGCTTACATCAATCACTTTTTTAACCTTAACTAACCGATAAAAAAAAAGCTCGTTATATCTTTGATTAATAAGTGTTTATCAACTTTAAATTATAATAAAAAAACACATAAATGTAAGCTTTTTTTAAATTATTATAACTACTAAATCAGAACATTAGTGTTTTTTATTTCTAACAAGATTTTCTGCTTTACTTTTCTTACCAAATGAATATGTCGAGATATTAGCAATCTGAAATACTCTTGGCATATTAACTACAGTTTAAACCAAAAAATTTCTACCAGACTGCCGTCAATATTTAAAAATGGGTTGCGACCGTGTTAAAAGCACCTACTTATTCAGCCATTTGAACAGCATTTCTTCTAACTCAGATTCAATAATAGGCTTGGATAAATAGTCATTCAACCCCGCTTCCATACATTTCCCTTTATCATCTGCCATTATACCCGCAGTAATTGCTATTATCGGAATTTCAGCGGAGTCTTTTAACTGCCTAATTTCCACAGTCGCTTCATACCCGTTTTTATTGGGCATTTGAATATCCATTAAAATAATATCCGGCAACTCCTTTTTATATAGCTCCACCGCCTCATTGCCATCCTTAGCTTCCAAGATCACACAATCAGAAATAAGTCTTTTAACGAGTGTTTTTGCCAAAAGCATATTTATCCTATTATCTTCAACTAATAATACCTTTTTCTGCCCAAAAATTTGCAAATCGACAATGGAGTCGTCACTATTTATGCTGTCTATTTTAGTCTTTATTTTGTTGTTGCGCTTTAACTTTTTAAAATTAATTTCAAAGAAAAAATCACTTCCCTTACCATATTTGCTAATCAAATTTAACTTACTCTCCATTAATGCCAAAAGTTGATTTGAAATGGCTAAACCCAATCCTGTTCCGCCAAATTTTCGGGTGGTTGAACTGTCTTCTTGCACAAAAGATTGAAAAATTTTAGCGTTATTGCTCTCTTTAATTCCAGTTCCAGTGTCCTTTACAGAAAATTTTATTTTTGATGATTT
>JBLIHD010000123.1:0-5872 GCA_047636335.1 Flavobacterium sp. | reverse complement strand
ATTTGAATTGTATTCTAACTTTACTTTTTTTTTAGAAGACCCCATCAATGGTGATCAGATCAGACAAAAAGAGGAGAGAAGTATCTATGGTATGAATGCGGAACTAAATAAGAAGATGAAAACTGATGATTGGGATGTCTTATTTCAATTCGGTGTTGGTTTTCGTGCTGATGCAACGACTGATTCGGAGCTTTCACATACCTTAAACAGGAGTATGACATTAGAAAGAATTAAATTGGGTGATATAGACGAAGCGAACGGTTTTAGCTTTATAAATACGGAAATAAAACTAGGAAAACTGCTGATCAATCCTGCGGTGCGATTAGATTACTTTAAATTCAATTACCTGGATAAACTGGCTCCGATATATGAGACCCAGTCAGAAAGCGAAGTGAAGGTTTCCCCGAAGTTGAATTTTATCTATTCGCAAAATAATGACCTTCAGTTTTTTGTAAAATCCGGAATGGGTTTTCATTCTAATGATGCCAGGGTAGTAGTACAAAACAGCGGAAAACAAATTTTGCCAACAGCTATCGGGGTCGACATAGGAACAATTTGGAAGCCGTTTCCCAAACTGATCGTAAATTCGGCTTTGTGGTATTTGTATTTAGAACAGGAATTTATTTATGTAGGCGATGCGGGAATTATTGAACCAAGCGGAAAATCAAAACGTATGGGATTAGACTTAGGTCTGCGTTACCAGTTGAATGATTATTTGTATTTTGATGCTGACGCTAATTATACCTATGCGAGAAGTATCGATGAACCAAATGGTCAAAATTACATTCCCTTGGCTCCAGATTTCACAACTACAGGCGGATTGAGTTTTCAAAAATGGTATGGACTATCTGGGGGACTGCGCTATCGCTATTTGAAAAGTCGCCCTGCAAACGAGGATAACTCCATAGTAGCAAATGGGTATGCTATCGCCGATTTCAACATCAACTATACCTATAAAAGTGTAACACTTGGCGTCTCCATAGAGAATGTATTGAACACTAAATGGAATGAAACCCAGTTCGCAACTGAATCAAGGTTGCAAAATGAACCCAATAGTGTCGAAGAAATTCATTTTACGCCCGGAACCCCGTTTTATATCAAGGGAAAAGTAAGCTATTCGTTCTAACATAATAAATTTATTTGCTTGTTTTGTTTTTTAGCCTAAGGCCTGTTGTTTGTCTTTAGGCTTCTGTTTTTTTTAACATCTGTTCATTAATAATTAAAAGTTAACGCGAAGTCTAATTATTGCAATTAGTTTAATTTTATAGAAAAATACAAATATGAAAAAACTATTATTTGTAGCTTGCGCAGGACTACTTCTTTTTAGTTGCCAAAATCAGGCACAAAATAAAAGGGCGGATATAAACAAAACCGAAACAGCTATGACAAAACAAAACATCTACCAATTTAAAGTAGAAGATTTATCAGGAAACACTTTTGACTTCGCAACCCTTAAAGGGAAAAAAGTGATGATTGTAAATACGGCATCAAAATGCGGACTTACGCCACAATACAAAGATCTGGAATCCATTTATAAAGAATATCAAGAAAAAGGCTTTGTGATTGTGGGATTCCCGGCCAATAATTTTGCTTCTCAGGAACCGGGGACAAATGAGGAAATTGCCTCTTTTTGCCAAATGAATTATGGTGTGACTTTTCCATTGATGGACAAAGTATCCGTAAAAGGGGATGATATGTGTGCAGTATATCAGTTTTTGACACAAAAAGAGAAGAATGGGTTGCAAGATTCTAATGTGGAATGGAATTTTCAAAAATACCTGATTAATAAAAATGGGGAACTGGAAAAAGTCATTGCTCCACAAACATTGCCTACGGATCCCGAGGTTATAAACTGGATCAAGGCATAAATTTAAAAAACTGTATTTTACCGCTAACTCACTATTATGTTTGGTTCACATATAAGTAGTCAGGTAGCGGTTTTTTTTATTTTAGGATCAATTGCATAAAAACGGAATGAAGCCAGCGGTCAAATTTAAACCCTGATTCTTTAATGATTCCTACCGTTTTGAAACCGAATTTTTCATGAAAGTCCACGCTACTTTGGTTTTCGGCGTCAATCACGCCTATCATAGTGTGTAGCCCTTGTTTTTTTGCCAGTCGGATTAATTCCTGAAGTAAAACTTTACCAATTCCTTTTCCATGAAAATCATTATTCACGTAAACAGAATGCTCTACGGTGAACTTGTACGCTTCACGGAATCTAAATTCACTATACATTCCAAAGCCCACAACGGCTCCATCCAATTCTGCTATAACAACAGGGAATTGTTTCGCTATTTTTTCTTCAAGAATTGCCTGCTGCTGCTCATAACTTCTGATGTTGTAATCATATAAGGCGGTTGAATTCAAAATATTATAATTGATAACATCCAATATCGCTTGGGTATCGTCGGTTTTATAGGCTCTTAACTTGATTTCCATATAGTAATTATTTATTTTCAAAATTAAGAAAACTATTTTAAGATTAAAGAAAAACCTTAGAACTTTGTATCTTTGTTTCTTTGAAACAAAAACGATGAATTACCCCAAAATACCTTTAGCACAAAGTATTATTCAAATTTGTTTGGCCAAAGGAATCACCACTATAATAATTTCGCCAGGTTCACGTAATGCGCCTTTAACAATTGGTTTTGTTAGTAATCCGGCTTTCACTTGCTACAGCATCGCAGACGAGCGCTCGGCAGCATTTTTTGCGCTAGGAATCGGGCAGCAGACCAAACGGCCTGTTGCTTTGGTTTGCACCTCAGGCTCGGCATTATTGAATTATTATCCAGCTTTTGCGGAAGCTTTTTACAGTCAGATTCCAATGATTGTGATTTCTGCTGACCGGCCGCAAAGCAAGATTGATATTGGTGACGGACAAACCATCCGACAGGAAAATGTATTCGAAAATCATTCATTGTATAACTCCAATTTAGACGAAACTGTTTCGAGTGAAAATGATCTAAAAATCAATGAAGCCATAAATACAGCTATAGATAAGAGAGGTCCGGTACATATCAATGCGCCCTTCGAGGAACCATTATATGAAACCGTTTCAGAACTTTCGGTTGAGGTAAATATTATCGCCTCCAGAAATGAAACACAAACGGTTTCTATTGATGACTTAGCTGAATTTGCAAATATCTGGAACAACTCTGCTCGAAAAATGGTTTTGGTTGGAGTCAATGAACCCAATTCTGTCGGCGACAAAACTGTTGAAGCCTTGGCCAATGACAATTCGGTTGTTGTTATGACTGAAACGACCTCCAACTTGCATCACCCTTCCTTTATCAATAACATTGACACCATAATCACGCCATTCACAAATGAAGATTTCGAAGATTTCCGCCCGGATGTTTTAGTGACTTTTGGTGGAATGATTGTTTCCAAACGCATCAAAGCCTTTTTGAGAAAATACAAGCCCAGACAGCATTGGCATATTGACCCTTTAAGAGCATACAATACTTTCGGTGTATTAACGAAGCATTTTCAAGTGGATACAAATGCATTCTTTGATACTTTTTTGCCGCTTACCAATACTGTCGCAAGCGATTATTTTGAAAAAACAGAATCAGTCAAACTTTTACGGAAGCGAAAAAGTGACCTTTATTTGGATAAAATCCCTTTTTCCGATTTTAAGGTTTTCGAAAAAGTGATGGCTCTTTTGCCTAAGAACAGCCAACTGCAAATCAGTAACAGCTCCGCCGTCAGGTATGCACAGTTGATAGACATTGATCCTTCGATTGAGGTGTATTGCAACCGCGGAACTAGCGGGATCGACGGCAGTACTTCTACCGCTATCGGTGCGGCTGTAGCCAAAGGAAAACAGACGGTTCTTATCACGGGGGATATTAGTTTTCTTTATGACAGCAATGCCTTATGGAATAATTATATCCCAAAGAGTTTCAAGATTATATTGATTAATAATGGCGGAGGCGGAATCTTCAGGATCTTGCCGGGACATGAAGAAACCCCGGTTTTTAATACATTCTTTGAAACTTCACATTGCCTCACAGCAGAGCAGCTAGCCAGAATGTACGGTTTTGAATATACTATTGCCAGTGATGTAGCCAGTTTGGTAAACAGTTTGAAGAACTTATATGCCCAGAATGAAAAGCCATCTATCTTGGAAATATTCACGCCTACGCTAGAGAATGATCATATTCTTTTACAGTACTTCAAAGAATTAGTCTAGTCAACAAGAAATCATTTTTTTTTGTGAGTCTATCCTTTTTAAGAAATATTGAAAAATTAGGGGATTAACTTCAAAAAAGAAGGTGTTTATAATTTATGAGATATCACAAAAGCTAAAAAGCGTTCACTTTTGTGAACGCTTTTTTTATGGAATAATTTTTAAGTATTAACGAATGGGGATTGGGAATATCGGTAAACTGGAATGTCCTAATTCATCCACTGATTGTACGGCGAAGAAATAATTATCTTTAGAGTATGGTATTTCGGCTTTCGTGTCCTGGATAAAAATTGTTTTTTCCCAATGTGACGATGCTGTTTCTCTGACAAGAATGTGATAGCCATGTACTTTTTCGCCTTCAGGAGCTTTCCAAACCAAAGTAGAGGAGTTGCTGAGTCCAGTTGCATCGATCCCTACGTTTAATGGAGCTTTTGGAGACCAGGCCAAACTGCTGAAACTGGCCAAGTTAGAACAGCTTACTTTTCTTAAATATTCAAAATCCATAAATTCAGGAAGATCTCCGTATTTTACGTTGTTTTCTGTTCTCAGATCCTGGTGTTGTTGATCGTAGTTTTCATTCCTTTCACAAAAGCGAACAGCAGTAAATCCATTTTGGCTGAAAGGAGTGTGGTCTCCACCGCGTAAAAAACGATCGTTTCTGTACACTAGGTTAATATCCAATTGGTCAACATATTGGTTTGTGACCGTTTTTATGTAACGGGCTAATTGTCTCGACGGACTGTCATTCTCGCGATTGGTGGCTTTACGCATTTTAGCTTCTGCTTCCGTTTCCAAATAAGGAATTGTTTCGCTAAAAACGCGGACTATTGTATTATCTCTCAAATTAGTTCCGCTGGATAAGCTGTTCCCGATAATGTCGTTGTTGAACATCGCAACCACATTCCAGTTAGAAGCCTTTGCAATATCAGCGAGATGTCGAGATCCGTACAATCCTTGTTCTTCACCGGTTACAGCCACAAAAATCAAAGTAAACGGAAACTCTCTTTTACTCATTATTCTCGATAGCTCCATCATTGCCGCAACTCCTGAAGCATCGTCATTAGCTCCTGGGGCATCAGATTTAGCATCCATAACGTCGGAGACGCGGGAGTCCAAATGCCCGCTGATTATCAATACTCGGTCATCAGTTGGGTCTGTACCTTTTAATGTAGCCATTACATTACCCAGTTGGCTGTCTTTTGTAATTCGCCTTCCGTCGGCTTTAATAGTGAAGTAATCAATTGTTGAGGAAAGTCTTCCGCCAGACTCCAACGCATATTTGTCAAATTCAGATTTCACCCATCGCTGCGCTGCGCCAATACCTCTTGTATTGCTTTTAGTGTCACTTAATGTATGTCGTGTCCCGAAAGAAACTAATTTCCGTACGGTGGCCTCGAGATTTTCAGCTTTTACTTCCGCGACCATTTTTTTGATTTCGGGATCGTCTATTGTTCTTTGTGCATAATTAAAATGGGAAATAAACAGTAGAAGTGATAGGTAAAGAATTGAAGTTGGTTTCATTAATAGGAATTGTTTTAGTTTTTCCAAAGTTAAGAAAAAAGAAAAGAAATTATAAGGGAAATTAAATTTTAGAATCTGTTCATTATTTGTTAGTACAATATTTTCAAGAGTTACTTAATCTGAAATGCAAATCCTTAGATCAAGCCCCGGTTGGAG
>JBLIHD010000122.1:0-5881 GCA_047636335.1 Flavobacterium sp. | reverse complement strand
GTAAAATTTAAAACCCCTGGCGGAAAGTTTTTCTTTAGGGTAGTGGTTGAGGATGTTGTTATGGCTACCAGTAGAAAGTATACAACGGAACTGATGGTGCAGAAAGGAATTAACGAGATAGTTAAATATGGTCCCGAAGCGGAGATTCTGGATTTTTCTAATAATGATTTTAAATTCGAGGATTAAAATCTTTAGAACTTATTTTTAGGCAATAAAAAAAGCCATCACGTTTACACGGATGGCTTTACTTTTTTTGCAATTTGAAATTACTGAGCAGCAGGAGCTTCAACAGCAGCAGTATCAACAGCTACGGCAGCAGTGTCAACAGCCATAGTGTCAACTTCAACTACAGCAGTAGTATCAGCAGCAACAACTTCTTCAGCAGCAGCGTCAGCTTTTTTACAAGAAACAACAGTCAAAACAGCAATAAATGCTAAACTTAAAAATACTTTTTTCATCTTAATTTAATATAAAGGTTAATTATTAATTCGTCGCAAAGATATACTTTTTTTGATACGTATATAATTTTTTATTTTTTTTTTTAAAAATAATATTGCATTTGTAACTTTGTTCAATAGTGAAATTATAGTGCCGAAAAATAAGGGCTTGAAAAGAAGTTAATTTTTTGAATCACTAAAAATTTCGGAGTACGATTTATGGGGCTACTCTTTGACTTCAGTTTTGCCAACTTCGCGGGCCTGCTTTTAATTAATTGGTTTTAAATATATTGTATTGGGCAAAGGAGTATTGGTAAAGAGTTCAATGATGGTAAATGTGGTATTGTCATTTTTGAGGTGGCAAATTCTCGTCAGGACCCAATTGATTTTTTTGTGGTGATTCGCTGCGCATTTATTTTGTCCTGATTTAAAAGAAATCAGAGCGTAATACTTGCTATATAATAAAGAATTTGTCCTTTAATCGGTCCCCTATTTACAATGTTTTCATGATAATGTTTGTCGCGCCTTTGTTCATTAATACGAAAGTGGCGCAAATGTGTCCTTTTTCGCTTCTGATGGCATCGTTTAAAATTAAATCTTTAAAAATGTCGTCCAGTTCTTTTTTGGTCGAAATCGAAACGCAGCCGCCTATGTTGACCAAAGCGGTCGCTTCGGCAAAATGGGAATAGTTTGGTCCTATCACTATTGGCACGCCAAAAGTGGCCGGCTCCAGTAAATTATGTACACCTGGATTCCCGAATCCCCCTCCCACATAAGCAATGTCTGCATAGCTATAAATTTTCGTGAGAATGCCAACGGTGTCAATTATGAAAACATCAAAATCAGCGAGGTTTTTGCCTTCCATTTCTGAGAACAAAACCGTTTTTTTCGTAATTTCATTTTTTAATAGGGCTATTTGGCCGTTTTTTATGTTATGTGGTGCGATGATAAACTTAACATTAAATTCGTTCTTGTTGATGAAATCGAGCAGTAGGTCTTCGTCTTTTGGCCAGGAACTCCCGACGACAATTGTCAGCGTGTTGTTTTTGAACTGTGAAATGTATTCTAAAGAATTGTCTTTTTCTAAAATTGCCGCCACCCTGTCAAAACGGGTGTCACCGGAAACGGCCACATTCGATTTTCCCAATTGATGAAGTAATTTTTTTGAAGCTTCATTTTGCACAAAGAAATAGGCAAAGCTGTCCAGTGCTTTCCTGTAAAACCCGCCGTACCATTTGAAGAACATTTGGTTTTTCCTGAAAATGCCGGAAATCAAATAGGTGGGGGTATTTTGAACCTTAAGTTCAGTGAGGTAGTTTAACCAATATTCATATTTTATGAAAAACGCCATTTCAGGGTGAACGATTTTCAAGAATTCCCGAGCATTTTTTCTAGTGTCAAGGGGCAGGTAAACGGTGGCATCTGCAACTGTATTGTTTTTGCGGACTTCATAACCTGAAGGTGAGAAAAAAGTAACTACAATTTTATGCGAAGGATATTCTGTTTTGATTTTTTCAATTACAGGCAAACCTTGCTCATATTCGCCAAGTGATGCCGCATGAAACCAGATTGTCTTGTCCGAAGCTTTTATTTTCCGTTCCAAAACGGCAAAAACATTTTTGCGTCCGTCTACAAAAAGACTGATCTTTGAATTGAACAAAGCGATTAATTTTAAGAGCGAACCCGCAAATTGTATTACGATGTTATAAAGGAAAAGCATACCGGGATTTTTATTTTGCTAAAATACAGTTTCTTTTGTTTATCGTATATATCTTCGTGCTTAAATTCATATTTTTGCAGTTGAGAATTTCAATAATGTATAAAAGGATTTCTTCGATTTAAAAGAGCGCTACGGCCTAAATGCTAAATATAAGTTTAGTTATTTCGTGCGCTTTATGTCTTTTTTTGGACTTGGGGTTAATTGGTTTAAATAAAATATAAATGAAAAAAATTCAAATGGTTGACTTAAAAAGTCAATACGATAAAATTTCAGGTACTGTAAATGATGCTATTCAAGAAGTTCTGGATACAAATACATATATCAACGGGCCGCAGGTTCATCAATTTCAAAAATCGCTAGAGGAGTATCTAGATGTAAAGCATGTTATTCCTTGCGCAAATGGGACTGACGCTTTACAAATTGCCATGATGGGGCTGGGTTTAAAACCGGGCGATGAGGTCATCACCGCCGATTTTACTTTTGCCGCTACCGTAGAAGTGATTGCTTTGTTGCAACTCACTCCCGTATTGGTAGATGTTGATATGTACAACATGAATATTTCTATTGAAGGAATTAAACGTGCGATCACTCCAAAAACAAAAGCGATTGTTCCTGTCCATTTGTTTGGACGTGCTGCCAATATGGAAGCTATTATGGCCGTCGCCAAAGAACATAATTTATTTGTTATCGAGGATAATGCACAAGCCATCGGTGCCAATTGCAATTTTTCGGATGGCACCAGAAAGAAAGCGGGGACCATCGGTCATGTGGGATCGACTTCATTTTTTCCTTCGAAAAATTTAGGGTGTTATGGAGATGGCGGAGCAATTTTCACAAATGACGATGCTTTAGCTCACACCCTTCGTGGGATCGTAAATCACGGGATGTACGAGCGCTACCATCATGACGTGGTTGGGGTGAATTCCCGTTTGGACAGTATTCAAGCGGCGGTTTTGAATGCTAAGTTGCCGTTGTTAGATCAATACAACGCAGACCGACAAAATGCGGCCAGAAAATATACTTCGGCTTTCGAAGGGAACAAACATATTTTTGCTCCCAGTATTTGCGATATTTGTGATTGCCATGTCTTTCATCAATATACCTTGCGAATTATTGATGCCGATAGGGACGCATTGATGCAACATTTGTTGGGTAAAGGCATTCCTTGTGCTATTTATTACCCAATTCCATTGCATTTGCAGAAAGCATACACGGATTCTCGTTACAAAGAGGAAGATTTCCCTGTCACTAACCAGTTGGTGAAACAAGTAATTTCATTACCAATGCATACGGAGCTTGATGACGAACAAATCAAATTTATCACGGATAGCGTTTTGGAATTTTTAAATAAATAATTTTTCGATTAATCGTTTATTGAGTTGACAGTGCATATGACTGTTGAACAAATGAACAAATCAACATTAAATGAAAATACTAGTTACAGGAGGTTTAGGTTTTATAGGGTCGCATACCGTTGTCGAATTACAAAATGAAGGTTTTGACGTGATAATCGTTGATAATCTTTCCAATACTTCATTGGATGTCTTGGATGGGATTTCAAATATAACAGGAAAGATTCCGGCATTCGAAAAGTTAGACTTACGTGAAAAAGACAAAGTGCAGGAGTTTTTCAAAAGACATGTTGATATATCGGGCGTTATTCATTTTGCGGCTTCAAAAGCGGTTGGTGAAAGTGTGGAGGCCCCATTGTTGTATTATGAAAACAACATCAATACCTTGGTGTACATTCTGCAGGAGTTGCAGCAAAAAACGGAAGCTAACCTTATTTTTAGTTCGTCCTGTACTGTTTATGGGCAGGCTGAAATTATGCCAATTACAGAAGATGCTTCGATTCAACCCGCAATGTCGCCTTATGGAAACACGAAGCAAATAGGAGAGGAAATTATCACTGATGTGGCAAAAGTCACTAATATCAATGCCATTTTGTTGCGTTATTTCAATCCAATCGGTTCTCATTCTTCGGCTGAGATTGGTGAATTACCTATTGGCGTTCCTCAAAATTTAGTTCCATTCATTACTCAAACTGGTTTTGGTTTACGTAAGGAACTATCCGTTTATGGAGATGATTATCCTACTGCTGACGGTACCGCAGTGCGGGATTATATTCATGTCGTGGATCTGGCTAAAGCCCATGTTGTCGCCTTGCAGCGATTACTGAATAAAAAGAATGTCGCTAAAGTAGAAACATTCAATCTGGGAACGGGAACGGGAAGTACCGTATTGGAAGTGATCAAGGCATTCGAAAAAGTAAGTGGGCAAAAACTGCCATACAAAATAGTGGGCCGTAGAGAGGGAGATATTACCTCGGCTTATGCCAATACGGACAAAGCAAATAACATCCTTGGCTGGAAAGCCCAATCGTCTCTCGAAGAATCCATTGCCAGTGCGTGGAAATGGGAGCAGAAAGTGAGAAGTTAATTGTTAATTGTAAAATGAAAAAGGCTGCCAAATGGCAGCCTTTTTTTTAATCTATTTGTGGTCGTCTTTGACGTCTTTAGCTACTTCTTCAACCTTTGCAGCTCCAGATTCAATAGCCTTGTCAACTTTGGCTGCAGTAGTGTCTGCAGCATCCGATATTTCGTCTTTAACAGCTTCAGTTGCTTCGCCCATTTTGTCTTGCGTTTCTTCTTTACAAGAGGTGGTGATGAATGCCAGCATTATGGCTAAACTTAAAAGTACTTTTTTCATTTTTTTAACGTTTTGAAATTAATAATAATAAAGAACATCAGTGCTAAATGTACATATTTTTTACCAAAAGTATTTTGTTTAAAAACTGAAACAAAAAAAACCTTGCGCATTGGTGATGGGCGATTTTGTACAGAATTAATAAACTCCTCATTTGGGGTTTATGCGTTAGATGTTGCCGCTTGTTTATCGATTTTCCCAATCAAGCCCGCTAAAACTTTTCCGGGGCCTACTTCAGTAAACAGGGTAGCTCCGTCTTTTATCATTTCTTGCACGGACTGTGTCCATCTTACTGGAGCGGTCAGTTGTATGATTAAGTTTTTCTTGATTTCATTTGCGTCAGAGACAGCGCTTGCAGTCACGTTTTGATAGACTGGGCAAACAGGGGTGGAGAACGTGGTCGATTCAATAGCCGCTGCCAGCTCTTCTCTAGCGGGTTCCATCATTGGCGAGTGGAATGCACCACCAACAGGTAAAAGTAACGCTCGTTTAGCTCCTGCGGCCTTCATGGCTTCACAAGCTTTCTCAACTGCCAATGTTTCTCCCGAAATCACCAATTGTCCGGGGCAGTTATAGTTGGCTGCCACCACGACACCATCGATTGAAGCACATACTTCTTCTACAACATTGTCAGCAAGTCCTAAAACGGCCGCCATGGTTGAAGGCTTTATTTCACATGCCTTTTGCATTGCTAAAGCTCTTTGAGAAACTAATTTTAATCCGTCTTCAAATGATAAGGTACCGTTGGCTACCAATGCTGAAAACTCGCCTAAGGAATGTCCCGCTACCATCTCTGGTTTGAAATTTGCACCCAAGGTTTTTGCCAGGATAACCGAGTGTAAAAATACGGCTGGTTGGGTAACTTTGGTTTCTTTCAGCTCTTCGGCAGTTCCTTCAAACATAATGTCTGTGATGCGGAAACCTAATATTTCGTTTGCTTTTTCAAATAAGTCTTTGGCTAGGGTCGAATTTTCATATAAGTCCTTACCCATTCCTGTGAACTGAGCTCCTTGACCTG
>JBLIHD010000121.1:0-5919 GCA_047636335.1 Flavobacterium sp. | reverse complement strand
CTAGTATATCCAGTAACTAATCCATCTGCTTCTCCTTCATTGACCATCATTGCCGCGAAATAATTTCTTTCGCGCATTAATTTTTGCGCATCCAATAAAGATATTCCGCGTCTCTTTCTGGACTCCCAATAAGTATTTGCAAACCGATTTCTTCTTTCATCTTCTTCGTCGATTTTGGTGTCAATAATCGGAACTTCGGTCTCGAATCCTAACTCTTTTTTCAGTTCCAAAATAATTTCCATATTCCCAAGTAAAATAGGCAAACAGGTACCTTCTTCAAGAACAATTTGGGCTGCTTTAAGAACATCTAGATGATCCGCCTCTGCAAAAACGATTCTTTTAGGATCCCTTTTGGCTCGGTTGGTAATCAAACGAACCATCTTATTATCATTCCCTAATCGGTTATAAAGTTCTTCTTCATATTTCTCCCAATCCGTAATGGGGTTTAATGCAACTCCGGAATCCATTGCCGCTTTTGCTACCGCAGGCGCAACGACAGTGATTAATCTGGGATCAAACGGAGAAGGTATAATATAGTCGCGCCCAAAGATAAGTTTGGTAGCGCCATAAGCGATGTTTACTTGTTCAGGCACATGTTCTTTAGCCAGAGCAGCAAGCGCTCTAACTGCCGCCATTTTCATGGCTTCATTAATTTTTGTTGCACGAACGTCCAATGCACCACGAAATATATATGGAAACCCTAGAACATTGTTGACCTGATTAGGATAATCCGATCTTCCCGTAGCCATAATAATATCCGTTCGAGTCGCTATAGCTACATGATAATCTATTTCCGGAACTGGATTTGCCATTGCAAAAACAATAGGGTTGTCAGCCATTGTTAGTAGCATTTCAGCAGAAAGAACATTCCCGGCAGAAAGGCCTAAAAAAACATCTGCATTTTTTATGGCTTCAGCCAATGTAGTCTCTTTTTTTCCAACAGAGTATTTCTGTTGTAATGCAGATAAATCTGTCCTTTCTTCCGAAAGAACACCATCTTTATCAAACATCGTTATATTAGCGGGGTTAACCCCCAGTAAAATATATAAATTGGCGCAAGCCATTGCGGCAGAACCGGCCCCCGACACAATTACTTTAGCATTTTGAATTTCTTTATCAGCTAATTCAAGAGCATTTAACAAAGCTGCTGACGAAATAATAGCGGTTCCATGTTGATCATCATGCATAACAGGTATGTCTAATTCCTCAACCAACCTTCTTTCAATTTCAAACGATTCCGGAGCTTTAATATCCTCTAAATTAATTCCTCCAAATGTCGGAGCGATCGCTTTTACCGTATCTATAAATTTATCAATATCCTTAAGGTTTATTTCGATATCGAAAACATCAATGTCTGCGAATATTTTAAACAACAATGCTTTCCCTTCCATAACGGGTTTTGATGCTTCAGGACCTATATCTCCTAAACCCAAAACCGCTGTTCCATTAGTTATAACAGCTACTAAATTACCCTTAGCAGTGTATTTGTAAACATTATTAACATCTTTTGCGATTTCCAAACAAGGCTCAGCGACACCTGGAGTATATGCCAATGACAGGTCTCTTTGTGTTGCATATTTCTTAGTGGGAACAACTTGTATTTTCCCCGGAGTTGGTTTTGCATGATACAATAACGCTTCTCTTCTCTTACTATTCTCGTTCATTTATTTGGGTTTTGTCTAGCCTACAAAGATATAAGACTTGCTCTAAAAAGTAGTCTTTTATACTATTCTTTTATAAAAAAACCCTTTTATAGAAAAAAAAAGCTGCACTAATTGGCAGCTATTTATACAAAAGATTTTATTTTTAATTATGCTTTGCTCCCACTAATGTAAAAATCCAAGTGTTTTATGGTATCTTTTTGGAGTTCAATAATCGATATAACGACATCTCCTATCGAAATAATCCCCACAACGGCGTCATTTTCCACAACAGGTAAATGCCTAACTCTCTTCTCCGTCATTAATTCCATACAATACTCTAAGTCATCAGTTGGCTTGACGGTGGCAACATTAGTCTCCATAATTTCACTCACTAAAGTTTCTTTAGAAGATTTGTCTTTTAAAACAACTTTTCGCGAATAATCTCTCTCAGACAAAACCCCTTTCAACACTGAGTCCTCAATCACCAACACTGAACCAATGTTTTTTTCACCCATCACTTTTATGGCATCATATACCGTGATAGTTGAAACTATTGAGTACACTTCATTTCCCTTTGAGCTTAATATTTGATTTACAGTCATCTTGAAAAAATTTAGTTAACTATAAAGTTAAAAAAAATATAATACAAATAGTGAATTTCGCTAAAAAAATTCATAGCTAAAACAAATCTTCCGGTACTGTTAACTTATTTAATTCCTGCTTTAAACCATCATTCAAAATCTGCAAACCATATTGATAGGATGCATTTACCCAACCAAATCCCTCTTTAGAAATGTAGTCAAACTCAGTACCAACATTTCCATACTCAGCAAAAACTTTGTGAGAGCTGCTTTCTAAATCAAATTTTTCAGGGATCGTTCCATTGTAGTCCACGGCATTCTTGGTAATCAACCAAAGCCATCTATAGACCATTTCTTGCGCTTTATCACAAAACCCGTAATTGACTAACCCTTCCCAAAGTAGCATTTGATGTGGAGCCCAACCAAAAGGATAATCCCATTGCCTTTGCGGTGCATTCTCAGGAAAGTTAGCGTTACTCGCTTTTGTACTTCCGGTAATCCCGCCCGTTTTAATGAACTGAGGCAGCGCTATCTCCACTAATTTTTTCGCCTGATGTTCGCTGCACATTCCAGCCCATAAAGGAAAAAATGTGGTTGCGGCTTCAAATGAAAATTGCTTCTTGTTAACAAAATCATAATCATAATACATGCTTGACTCCTCATTCCAACACAATTCATTCATCTTTTCCTTTCTGAAATTCGCTTTCTCATTCCATCCTTCGGAAGCATAAAGCAAATCACCCATTTGGAAAGCATTATTGAAATATTCCTTGATAATATAAGCTATGTCTTTTTCATACTTATACAGGAAACTATTTATATCTGCAGAATTCAAGTTTGCGCAAGTATTTATCAATCTGTTCGTTGTGTCATGTCCGCTTTCGCGTAAGCTTCTGTCGTGAACAAAGTATTCATCAAGTTCTTCATCAATTAAAGTTCTATTCAGATATTCCTTTTCGAATTCTCTGATAGGTAAATTATATTTTAATGCATATGGCTCCAAAACATCATCAAAATGCCCTGGCTCTACCTCAAAAGGCATCCCCACACCATCCGACTTGTAGCGGTTTAAGCCAGTCGTCGTTAATCGTTTTCCTTGCACCATCCAAACGGTATTGTATTCTAAAATAACGGTTTCCAAGTGGCTTTTCAACCATTTTACGTCGGGAACTTCTTGTTTTACAATTTCAACTAACAAAGAGGAATATAGTGGCGGTTGCGTTCTAGTCAAGTAATAGCTTCGATTGGCATTCAATATTTTTCCGTAATGGATAATTTGATATTTAAAGTTTTCAGCTATGGCCTTTGCTTTGTCCAACTGCTGATCGATAATCAATCCAACACCGATAAAATAACTGTCCCATCCATACATTTCGTTAAATCTTCCTCCTGGGACTACAAAAGGAACACCTTGTAAACTGTCTACTCTTTGTTCTAGTGCCAAAGCTAGAATACCAGGCTTGGTATTCAATGTTTCTATATATTCATCAGAATAACCTTCTGGCAAAACTCCGACTTTAAAATTTCCTAGTTCCTTTTCTAAGTCCTGAAAATACTTCACTCCCTGCTTATCTTTAGCCGAAACATAAAGCGTTGGAATCTCGTTTGAAGTCTTTTCATCTTTGAGAATTTGCATCAAGCCTTTTTTATCAATAGTTCTAGTAAGCTCGTTCCAATAATCATCTCTGATCTTTCTTGAAATTCGTTCAACCGGTTTCTCTTGAATGCGATTCAAATCAAGCTCAGCGAATTCATTATTGCCCTCTTTTAGCAAGGCCAACTCCTGAAGCAAATTGGCCAAATGATAGGTTCCCTCGATTACACTCTCAGCTCTAGTTTTTTCATCAACCAAAATAAATCTTTTAGGTCCATGATCATCCTTTGTTATTTTTTTATCTTGATCTGTATCTTCTTGGAGTAAAAGTTCCCGAAATACTTTGTTTATGTTTACTGAAATTTTCATGATTTTGAGGTGAGTTTTTTTAATATAAAGAAGGAAATAAGTAATAAGAACATGGGGATTAAAGTGTAATAAAACGCGTTTTCTGGACCTTCATTTTTAAATAGGTATCCAATAACTCTGGAGCCTATTGTACCGCCAAGAGCAGAAAAAACGACAATAAGGCCCGTCATCGAGCTATGTAATTTTTGAGGCAAGGCACTTAATACAACTGAATTTAAAAGAGGATAGATTGGAGCGATAAACAATCCAACCAAGGGAAACGCAAATCCTATTAAAGGAATATCACTAAGCGAATTAATCTCTTTGACATCTAAGCCTACGGTTCTGGGCAGGACAAAAATAACAAGCAACATTGCCATAACGATACAAAAGCTGAGAACCCATATCCAATTTATTGTTTTAGTAATTACACCGGCAACAAGCCTTCCGACAGCTAATGAAATTGCCAAAATACTCGCCATCATAATGCTGATATTCTCAGGCAAATGCAACACCTTATCGTTAAAAGTGGGCAGCCACGTCATGATTCCTTGTTCAATCATGACAAATAGAAAAGCGCTGATCACAAACACAATCGTCAACAGTTTAGCAAACAACTTGAACATTTGTTTGAAATCATCGGCCAAATCTACTCCTGGAATTTCTGCTTGGTCTTCGAATTTTGTAAAAAATAAAAAACCAAATGACAATAACGAAATTCCAGCCAAAAGCCAATATACGTTCAACCACGCATCGGGATCTGTTTCTGAATTAAAAGCTGGAAATAAAAAGTAAGCCAAAGCAATACCAATCATAAATACCCCTTCAATGCTACTCATCAAACTATTGTGTTCTTTTTGATTTTCTGTAACGGTACCAATAAGGGAGTAAACTGACACTTTTATCAATGCAAATGAAACCCCTACGGTGGCAAAAAGCAATTTAGCAGTGTCGAACGAGTTTCCAAAATACATACTAATACAAGCGACTGAGACTAAACCCAGTCCTATAAGCATCGCTCGTTTATAGCCTATTCTTGGCAAAAACGAAGCAATTAGAAAAGAAACAATCGCAATTGGCAAATCCTTGAATGCTTCCAAAATACTAGCTTGCAATTCATCGACCCCGTAATTATTTTGAGCTTTTAATATTACAATCCCAACACTATTGAGTAGAATTGCAAAAACAAAATAATTCAGATACATTGCTAATTTGACCGTGTTTTTCTTCATTCCTTGTCTGTATTTACTTTTAATTATTTATTAATCAATATTTAAATATTCTTGAATATTAATACCTTCAGGTAATCTACCTACGTTTTGAAGTTTTAATACTGCTAATTTTTGGGCAATCGTAATTGCTTCTTCTAAGTTTTTATTTAACAGTTGGGCATATAAAAACCCAGTCCAGAATGCATCTCCAGCACCAGTCGTGTCTTTTATATCATCAACAAGCATAGCCTTCTGATGAAACATTCCGTGTTCTAAACTTGACAAAACAACACCGTCTTTCCCTTTTGTAAGACAAATTGTCGATGCACCTAGACCATGAAAATATTCAAAAATAAAATCTTCAGTTTTTGCTTCCGCAAAAAGCCTATAACAGTCGTCTTCACTGAGCTTTACAAATGGATCCGTTGATAAATATTCTTTTAACACCAATTTAGCCTCTTCTCGATCGGGCCAAATCCTTTCAGAAAAATTAATGTCTATACTTGTTTGTAATCCTAACGCTTTGGCTTTTTTAGCGTTTG
>JBLIHD010000120.1:0-5933 GCA_047636335.1 Flavobacterium sp. | reverse complement strand
TTCTTTACAACTAAAGATACAGCTAATGCACACATTACTGGTGGAGCCAAGAAAGTAATTATTTCTGCACCATCTGCCGATGCCCCTATGTTTGTGATGGGTGTAAACCACGATAAGGCTCTAGCTAGTGATATTGTTGTTTCAAACGCATCTTGTACAACTAACTGTTTAGCTCCTTTGGCTAAAGTGATTAATGATAATTTTGGAATTGTTGAAGCTTTAATGACTACTGTTCATGCTACCACTTCAACTCAAATGACTACTGATGGTCCTTCTAGAAAAGACTGGAGAGGTGGACGTGCTGCTTCAAGTAACATCATCCCATCTTCTACCGGCGCAGCTAAAGCGGTAGGAAAAGTTATTCCTGAATTGAATGGAAAACTGACAGGTATGGCTTTTCGTGTTCCTACTACGGATGTTTCTACAGTAGATTTAACCGTAAAAGTTGCTAAAGAAACTTCTTACGAAGAAATAATGGCAGTATTGAAAAAAGCTTCTGAAACTACAATGAAAGGTGTTTTAGGATATACTGAAGACTTAGTTGTTTCTCAAGATTTTGTATCAGATCCAAGAACGTCTATTGTAGATGCTAACGCGGGAATTGGATTGAATTCCACTTTCTTTAAAATCATATCTTGGTATGATAACGAATATGGTTATTCAAGTAAATTGATTGATTTAGCAGTACACATTTCTGCATTAAAATAATAGTATATAGTTATTTAGTCCCGTCAAAGAAATATTTTGTCGGGACTTTGTTTTTTTATTTTTACATTGTGTCGGTTTTAACCATATCGATCTGAGATTGAAAATGAAACCCATAACCAAAAACCTAAAAATATGAGATTAATAGTTGATAGTGGTTCTACGAAAGCCGATTGGATAGCCATAGACGATAATGGTAAAGTGTTATTTACCACACAAACATTAGGATTAAATCCTGAGGTACTTGAGGCAGACGAAATTATTGAACGTTTGAACGATCGTTTTGATATCCTTCAAAACAAGAAGAACGCAACGCATTTGTTTTTTTATGGAGCAGGTTGCGGAACGGATAGAATGAAACTCAGCCTATCCCAAGTTTTTAAAAACTATTTCACAAACGCTATCATTTCAGTTGAAGAGGATACTTACGCTGCGGTTTATGCCACTACACCTAAGGGACAAAAGGCAATTGTGAGTATTTTAGGGACTGGGTCTAACTGTAGTTATTTTGACGGAAAAGAATTGCACCAAAAAGTACAATCATTAGGTTATATCGTAATGGATGATTGTAGCGGTAATGTTTTTGGGAAGGAATTAATCAGAAAATATTATTTCAATAAAATGCCAAAGGAATTGGCGGAAAAATTTGAAAAAGAATATGACTTAGATCCTGATGCGGTGAAGAACAAATTATATAAAGAGCCCAACCCCAATGCGTATTTAGCAACTTTTGCCAAGTTTTTGATTCAAAATAAAGATACAGAGTTTTGCAAAAAAATTATTTTCAAGGGAATGAAGTCTTTTGTGAAAAATTATATAAGACAATACGACAATTGCAGTGAAGTTCCAGTGCATTTTGTTGGTTCGATAGCTTTCTATTTGAAAGATGAGCTGCAACAGACTTTTGATAAGTATGATATGAAACTTGGGAATGTGCTACGCAGACCAATCGATGGACTAATTGCATATCATATAGCAAATAAATAAAAGAAGGGTATCTATGGAAATTGCAATTATTGCCCATGATGGTAAAAAAGCAGATATGGTGCAGTTTTTGAATAAAAACAATGTGGTTTTACAAAGTGAAAAAATTAAACTCTTAGCAACCGGCACGACGGGAAGTAAAGCCGAAAAGGCAGGGTTTAAGATAAAAAAAATGCTTTCCGGACCGTTGGGAGGTGATGCTCAAATCGCCGCCAGGGTTGCAGAGGGTAAAACCAAAATGGTTTTGTTCTTCAAAGATCCATTGGCGAGTCACGCTCATGAAGTAGATATAAATATGTTGCTTCGCGTATGCGATGTTCACAATGTTCCAATTGCTACAAATGAAGCGACAGCCCAGTTGTTATTAGATGCTATAAAATAGCAATCATTGATATTTCTACATTTACATTTTTTGGCAAACATGCCACTTGAACCGTTTCACGTGCTGGAGCGGTTTTTTCGTTAAAATAGGAAGCGTAAACGGTATTTATATTTCCAAAGTCATTCATGTCCATTATAAATATGGTCGTTTTTACCACGTGTTCAAAAGTCATTCCCGCAGCTTCCAGTACCGCTTTCATGTTTTGCATTACCTGTTGTGTTTCAGCTTCGATGCTCTCCGTGACTAATGCTCCCGTTTCTGGGTTTAGGGCTATCTGTCCTGAAGTGTAAAGAGTGTTCCCCTTGAGTACTGCCTGGTTATAAGGACCAATAGGAGCGGGTGCTTTTTCTGTAAAAATTATCTTTTTCATGGTATAAATGGATTACTGTTTTAGGGTAACATTATGTTTAAATTGAAAGCGGCTTAAAATATGGGAGAATTACCTTGTTGTGTTTGTGCTTCGCTTATCCCATTTGATGTCACTTAAGACACCTGATTTTATTCCTATAAAGAAGCCCCAGTTTGCATTTGTGCCAAATGGAGTCCAGTTGAAGTCCATTCTCCAACTCAATAAATCACGCTCGAAACGTAGTTGTGTGAAGGTAACTCCATTTTGCACGAAATCATAACCGGTGGATATTCCGGCTTTCCATTTTGGTGTCAAATCAGTATTGGCAGAAATCATTATGGAGTTTCCAATAATCTTTTTCTCCCTATTATTGTTCCCATAAGTCAAAGAATAAGCAAATGTCATATCCCAAGGCAGTTTGGAGTTAAAAAACTCCGATATTTTGTCTTCCCCAGTTTCTTCGCTTCCGTCAAATTGGCTTCTGCGGTTGTCGTTTAGCACGGTGTTTTGCCCGAAAAGATCATCATCACGTCCACCATTTCGTTGACTTTGAGCATTTGTGTCTTTTTTGGAGCCGTCTTTTTCCGCGCTCGAAATAGAGTAATTTAAGGTCATATTGGCACTAGTCATCCTAAATAGGCTTCCCCCATTATCTATGTTGAACATATTGATCCTGTTTCCAGAATTGTCTATGGCGTAAGGGTCGAGGGTTGCCCCAAAATTGACATTCATTTTATTGTTCAATAGTTGTGTCCCACCGCTAACCCTGATAGGAGACCAAGCGAGCGCAGTTACGCCGTCTGCATCTAAATTATAACTGGTCGATAAATTTAAGTTGTTGAGCAGCATGATTTTTTTAGCTTCCACTTTGGTGCTATCACTGTCTTTTACTTTAGCTTCAAAAGTATTACTCAAGTCAAATCCCATAGTGTTAGAGTTATTTAAACCTGGGGCTCCAAAAATCCCGCCTTCAAAGCGAGAATATTGCTTACTGGTTGTTCCGCTGGCGTCTAAAGCATAAGTGTCATAATATTTTTCGAAACTTGGAGTATAACCGTAGGAAACAGATGGGCGCATGACGTGCCTTATGGACTGTATTTTTTTGTTTTTGCCAAAGTTGAAAGTCCCATAAATTGTGGTTCCTATACTTGATGAAAAAGAGTACGTTCTGAAAGCGTCAAAACCGCTTACGGTTTTGTCGACCACCTTACTTTGGTCGGCATCGTAATTTCTTGCAATTGTTTTAGCATACCAGACCTCCTCGTAGTTTAAGGAAGTTGATGCGCTGAAATATTTGAACAATTTAAAATTAGTGCTTAAAGGGATGCTGTGTTGCATGCCTAACTGGGCATCCCTAAACATTTGGGGTTTAAAGAATAATGAATCTGTAGTGGTGATTGTATTCCTGCCGCTTAAGTTATATTGCAAATTTATATTCTTAATAAAACCTTTTTTAACCCCGTCTTTTCCCACAAACGGATAGATCCGATCCACACTAAGTTGAAGTGTAGGCAACGTCATGTTAATCACTTCCGTTTGCGTATTTTGCGAATGTGTTGCAGACAGGGACATTCTAACTTGCGGTACGGAATTAAATGTTTTTGAATAGGAAATAGAGGAGTTTAGTGTATTATTAAGATTGGAACCAATATTTGCCAGGTTTATGGATCGTTGAAAGTATTTACTGCTTCCAAGATTTACGGAGGCTGAAAAAGTGGAGTTCGGATTCGCTTTTGAATCCCTAGAATGGGACCATTGTAAATTATAAATTTTTTGCTTTAGATAGTCGGGATAACCTCTTTCACTGGTTATCAAATTTTCGAACCTGAAATTTAGATTACCTCGGTAGCTATATCTTTTTGCATAAGATGATTCAAAACGCATTCCATAACTTCCATTTGTATAATAATCGCCCGATACGGTTAAATCATAATGATCGTTTAAGGCGAAATAATATCCTCCGTTTTGTAATGAAAAACCCCTGGTATTGGAATCGTTGTAGCTGGGTAATATCAGTCCCGAAATATTGGTTTCTTTGCTCATTGGAAAATAAGCGAAAGGCAAAGCTATTGGTGTTGGAACGTTTGCGATGACCATATTAGTTAATCCTGTCACCACTTTTTTACCGGGAATAAATTTCACTTTATTGGTTTGGAAATAATACTCAGGATTATCAATATTTTTAGAAGTTGTAAATCGGGCGTTTTTTAGAAAGTAAACTGAATCGTTTTCTTTTTTTGTGATTTCGGCCTTAATTTTAAACTCACCTTGATCAGATCTGGAATTCCAAATTAAAGCTTTTTTTGTCTTAAAATTGAAACGGATTGAATCTGGTTCCACCACATTTTCACCTTGCTTAAAATTGGGGTATTGGGTGTATTTACCCGTAGAATCTTTGATCCTGCCGGCATAGACTTCGTTTTTTTCATAATCCATTACGATTATCCCTGCCTTTAATTCAATGTCTTGATAGTATAGTTCGGCTTTATCGTAGAGGGTAATGAGTTTTTTCTTTTGATCAATTCGTGCATATTGTTCGGCCTTGTATTTTACTTTTCCGTCAAGAAATGCTTTTGCGGGCTTTATACTGTCCTTTTGTGTTATTGTATCAGTCTGTTTTTTTGCATCTACCGCCTTTTTTTTTGTATACTCAACTACTGCTGTAGAGGGTTTCGACTCTTTTTTGGCGGGTATTGCGGTGTTTTTTTTTGATATATCTTGAGAATACAAGTTTCCATACCCCATTGTTAGGAAAAATGATATTAAAACGATATTAAATAAGTTTGTCTGCAAAGGTTTAAATGCTATTTTTGTATAATTATGGCTTGTTTTTTGATGTGTCAAACTTACATATTATTTTTTGGCAAAAATAAACAAATAAAAAAACTTATAGCCCTAGTGTTTTAATTAAATTAACCTTAGAATTATGCATGTATTAAATAAAATTAAAGTGTTGTTCACTTTTTTTCTAATTACGATCTCTTTTGTAACATATGGCCAATCCAATAACTTTAAAGTGACTTTAGATGCAGGCCATGGCGCACATGATTTTGGTGCCGTATATAACGGGCATGTCGAGAAAAATATTGCTTTAGCGGTTGTGTTAAAAGTGGGGAAATTATTAGAGGCTAACTCGAAAGTTGACGTTACTTACACCAGAAAAACAGATGTGTTTATTGACTTGGTTGAAAGAGCCAATATAGCAAATAGGGCTGATGCCAATATATTTGTTTCCATCCATTGTAATGCAAATCGAAATACAGCAGCCGATGGCACGGAAACCTATGTAATGGGTATGAATAAGGTAGCGTCGAATTTAGAGGCGGCCAAAAAGGAAAACTCCGTTATTACATTGGAGAAAGATTACAAACGCAAATATGAAGGTTTCGACCCTAACTCTCCGGAAACAATGATAGGATTGACGTTGATGCAGGAAGAATACCTCGACAACAGTATTTCATTAGCAAGTAAAATTGAAAATTCATTTGATGGACTTGGGAAACGAATAAGGGG
>JBLIHD010000119.1:0-6014 GCA_047636335.1 Flavobacterium sp. | reverse complement strand
GGTCTTATGCAAGTTTCGGGCACGCGAGTAATACCCCAGTCCTTGCCACAGTTTTAACACCTGTTCTTCATCGGCTTTAGCCAAATCAAAAACAGTGGGGAAAGACTCTACAAACGACAAAAAATAAGGCGTTCCTTGGGCAACACGAGTCTGCTGTAACATGATTTCAGAGAGCCAAATACGGTACGGATCGACAGTTTTTCGCCACGGTAAATCACGCTTATTGTGTAAATACCACTGAATAAGCAATTTAGAAAATTTCATTATTTAATATTTGACGACAAAAGTAAATGTTTATGTGATTAAATTTTAATGAATTAGCTTGAATAATTGTTTTTTAAATTCATATATTTGCACACTCAAAAAAATTATTACAATATAATCAATAAGGAAAGAAAATGACGAAAGCAGATATCGTAGCGAAAATTTCAGAAAAATTAGGTCTTGAAAAAGGAGATGTACAAGCAACAGTAGAGACTTTTATGACTGAGGTTAAAAACTCATTAGAAACTGGTGATAATGTATACTTAAGAGGATTTGGAAGCTTTATTGTTAAAACCAGAGCTGAAAAAACTGGAAGAAATATTTCTAAGAATACTACAATAAAAATTCCCGCACACAACATTCCTGCATTCAAACCTGCAAAAGTTTTTGTTGAAGGAGTAAAAATAAATAACGAAGCAAAATAATAATATTAATCATAAAATCGAAAAGATATGCCAAGTGGTAAAAAAAGAAAGAGACATAAGGTCGCGACTCACAAACGTAAAAAAAGAGCGAGAGCTAACCGTCACAAAAAGAAAAAGTAGTTTTAAACTACTTTTTCCTTTTTAAAAGTTCATTGAAATCGAAAATTAGTCTTCAGTTCCCAGTTTTTAGTATTCAGTATGCTGCAAACTTAAAACTACTTACTGCCAGCTAGTTTTCCCCGGGTTCAATACCTGTTAAAATTATTGTTTAATCCATCCCTATTATTGATTTAGGAACACAGGATTTATTGATTTAGGATTCCTAAATCCAAAATCCAAAATCTAAAATTAAGAGTTCGGATAAAAATTTACAACGTGAATAAAGAATTAATCATTAGATCTAGTTCTGATTTCGTAGATTTTGCCTTATTAAAAGATGGAAAACTAATTGAATTACACAAAGAAGAAGAGAAAAGCAACTTTCAAGTAGGTGATATTTTTGTTGCCAAAATACGAAAACCAGTTGCCGGACTGAATGCAGCTTTTGTAAATGTAGGCTTCGAAAAAGACGCCTTCTTGCATTATCATGATTTAGGTCCAAACCTAACTTCCCAACTGAAATTCATAAAACTTGTAAGCGCAGGTAAAATAAAAGATTTCTCCCTAAAAAACTTTCAGTTTGAAAAAGAGATAGACAAAGACGGTACCATTACGGATGTAATCAATGCCAACCAGTCTATTTTAGTACAAGTTGTAAAAGAACCAATATCTACAAAAGGGCCAAGGATTAGCGCTGAGCTTTCTCTTGCCGGAAGATTTATTGTTTTAGTTCCTTTCTCTGATCGTGTCTCCATTTCTCAAAAAATAGAAGACAAGAAAGAAAAGGATCGTCTTAAACGATTAGTACAATCAGTGAAACCGAAAGGATTTGGTGTTATTGTTCGCACAGTAGCCGAAGGCAAAAGCACAATCGAATTAGAAAAAGACTTGCAGAATCTGCTCAGCAGATGGGACGCAATGTGTAAAAAATTACCAACCGCTCATCACCCGTCAAAAATATTAGGAGAGCTCAATAGAGCTACATCAATATTAAGAGACGTCTTTAACGATACCTTTAGTGGTATCCAAATTGATGATGAAGAGTTGTACAACCAAACGAAGGATTATTTGCAAGAAATTGCACCTTCAAAACAATCAATTGTTAAGTTTTATCAATCAAATGATACACCCATTTTTGAGAAATACAACATAGAGAGACAAATTAAGACTTCATTCGGGAAAACAGTGTCCATGAGTAAAGGTGCTTATCTTATTATCGAACATACTGAAGCTTTGCACGTCATAGACGTAAACAGCGGAAACCGTTCTAATAAAGCCACCAACCAGGAAGACACCGCAATGGAAGTTAATATGATTGCCGCTGCCGAAATCGCCAGACAATTGCGTCTACGTGATATGGGTGGTATAATCGTAATTGATTTTATCGACTTGTCTAATCCTGAAAACCGTAAAATTTTGTTCGACTTCTTGAGAGAGGAAATGAACGATGATAAAGCGAAACACAAGATCTTGCCCCCTAGTAAATTTGGATTAGTCCAAATTACTAGACAAAGAGTAAGACCAGAAGTTAATATTAAAACTAGAGAGGAAGACCCTAACGATGTTAAAGGCGAAATTGAAGCGCCAATTTTGATTATCGACAGAATCAATTCTGATCTAGAAAGAGTTTTAAAAAGCCATAAAGATGTTGTGCTTAACGCACATCCATTTGTGGCAGCATACCTTACCAAAGGTTTTCCATCATTACGTTCAAATTGGTTTTTTGAACATAAAAAGTGGGTGAAAATCATACCTCGTGACGCTTACACGTATTTAGAGTATCATTTCTACGATAAAAAAGGAAATGCTATAAAAGACTAAACAAAAACCGCCTTTCGTGAGATTGGCGGTTTTTTTGTGTCTTATTACGAACGATGGACGTGCGTTTTTTGAAGAGCTGTTTACTTCGTCAGTTCGCTTCGCTCGTGTCCCGCTAGTAGTTGCAATATTTATTTATTTTAAAGAAAAACAATAAATATTGCAACTACTATCAGGGCTAAAATAGTTTTGCCAAAAACCCTAATTGCAAATAAGTTAAATGTAAATTTTCTAAAAAAAAGTATATATAAGCTCAACGCCAAACAAATTATTTTCCTCCAAAAAATCATTAATTATAGACAACAAAAACTATGAATAAGAATAACCAAAAAACTTTAAAAACAATTGGTCTTATTATTTCAGTTCTTATCCGGCTGTTTTTTATTCGTTTTGCATTAGAAGAATTCTTAGCTGGTTGGAATAGCCCCAATTAAGAGAATGATAAAAAAAACAGCTTCATCACTTTGGAGCTTCTTTGCCTGTGCTGAAATCAATGTCTCGCTCGCTCCTCAAAAAAGCCATGCCAAGTCAGATTCTATAATTCGAATGAATTTCAGTACAAAAGATAAAATTGAAATAGTAAAAAATGCCACAACTTGGATCATTTGGCATTCCGTTTCGCCTATTCGAGCGTCCAACTAACATTTGTCTAGGCGAAACTTTAGTACCCAACCGAAGAGCAAACTTATGCCGTGTTTAATAACCGTTTATTTCCTATATTAGTTGCCTGACCACGTAGCAAAGCCCTTCACAAGACCGTTAGGGTACGTCCAATAACGAAATTGGTCCGTTTCAACAGATTAAAATAAATGCCATGAACTATTTTATGTTTTTTACAGGAGTCATTCTTCTGCTTGTTACCGCCGCCGATTTAATAAACACTTCCTTGTCAGGACGTGGAGCAGGTTTTATTTCGAAAAGGCTGTCCAAGTCCATCTGGAACGTACTTTTGAAACTTACTAAAAAAACAGGTCGCAGAAAAATTTTGGAACTTGGCGGGGCCGTCATTTTGGTTTCCATCCTTGTAAACTGGCTGCTGCTAATATGGATTTCCGCCAGCCTTTTGTTCATCAGCTGTCCCGATTCGCTGATGAATGTCGAGACAAACTCTCCCACGACAGTGATAAACAAGATATTTTACACCGGCTATACGCTATCGACTTTGGGCTTAGGAGATATGGAACCTGCAGGTAATTTCTGGGACGTACTTACAGCTATACTTTCGTTTACCGGACTGATTCTGATTTCCATTGCTATCACTTACTTAATCCCAGTTGTTTCAGCCGAAATAATGAAAAGAAAAATAAGCGTTTACATAAACACTCTCGGAGGCTCTGTGGAAGAAATCCTGTTGAACTATTGGAATGGAAAAGATTTCAAGGAATTAGAACAACCTTTCATAAGCCTCATTGATTCTATCATTCTACACGCGCAAAACCACAAGGCATATTCGGTGCTACATTTTTTCCATTCATCAGACAGGAAAGAAGCCTTCGTTCTCAATCTCACAAACCTTGACGAGGTACTGACCGTAATGCTCCATAACATTCCCGCAGAACAAAGACCTTCATTCAATGTACTTATAAGGTTAAGAAAAGCCATTACCAGCTACCTCATAACGCTGCCTGCAACTTTTATAGTTCCCGGCAAAGAAACCCCTCCTGTGCTAATTCTTACGGCACTTGAAAATAAGGGAATAAAAATCATATCTGGCGAAACGGTAGATTTGGAATATACAAAACTGAAAATCAGACGTAGATTATTGTTGTCACTCATTAAAGATGATGGATGGGAGTGGACTGACCTTCACTCCGTAGGCTATAATCATGAAATAAGCATGAACGAACCCTATTGAAGATTTTCGCCTAACTTGATTCAGGACAGGCCCTCAAAATTTTAATAAAAAATCATTTCCTTTTCTCCATAAAAAAACGCCTCATCAAGTCTGCAGCCTCAGTCGCCATAACTCCCCTTTTTACCAAGGTTTTAGGGTGCAATTGCGTTCCCATTTTCTCAAAACCCCTGTTTTCGTCGCTGGCGCCAAAAACAATTGTAGAAATCTGACTCCAATACAAAGCTCCGGCGCACATCTGGCAAGGTTCCAGAGTTACGTAAAGCGTACAGCCAATCAAATACTTACCCCCAAGATAATTGGCTGCTGCAGTTATCGTTTGCATTTCGGCATGGGCAGTAACATCATTAAGCAATTCCGTCAGATTATGACTTCTCGCAATAATTATATTATCAATAACAATTATGGCCCCCACGGGAATTTCCCCTTTTTCAAAAGCTATTTCGGCCTCGTTCAAAGCCTTTCTCATAAAATATTCGTCGGTGAAAATGTTTTCCATAAAACAAAAATACAGCATTCAATTCGTACATTTGCTCTATGTCAGAAAATTTACTTTCATCCATTAACTATCCCGACGATTTACGCCAACTCGAAGAACCCCAACTTCCTCAGCTGGCTAGAGACTTGCGCGATTTCATTATCGAAATGGTCTCCGTAAAGGAAGGTCATCTAGGCGCAAGCCTTGGCGTAATAGAACTGACCATTGCCTTGCATTATGTGTTTAACACACCCGATGACTTATTGATTTGGGATGTGGGACACCAAGCTTACGGACACAAGATACTAACCGGAAGAAAAGAAAATTTTGAAACCAACAGACAACTTGGGGGTATTTCAGGTTTTCCAAAAAGAAGCGAGAGCATTTATGATGCCTTTGGTGTAGGCCACTCCTCCACTTCCATATCGGCAGCGTTGGGAATGGCAATTGCTTCCAATTTGAAAGGAGATTTCGACAAACAGCACATAGCGGTTATTGGAGACGCTTCCATAGCGTCAGGAATGGCATTTGAGGGACTAAATCACGCTGGAGTCACTGATGCCAATTTATTGGTGATACTTAACGACAACGCTATCGGAATCGACCCTAGCGTGGGCGCCTTGAAAAATTACCTTACCGCGGTGAAAAACGGGAAGAATCCTAGGCAAAATAACATGATCAAATCTTTGAATATTGATTATTCAGGACCTATTGACGGGCACGATATTTTTGCAGTAATCAAAGAGCTAAAACGTTTGCAAAAAATAAAAGGCCCTAAGTTCCTACACGTGATAACCACAAAAGGAAAAGGACTGAAACAGGCCGAAGAAGACCAGGTAAAATACCACGCTCCGGGAAAATTTGACGCGAAATCCGGCGAAATCCATATAAAATCGGAAGAAAACCTTCCTCCAAAATACCAAGATGTCTTTGGCTTGACCGTTTTAGACTTAGCCAGAAAAAACGAAAAAATCATTGGCATTACGCCAGCAATGCCATCCGGGAGTTCCTTAAAATTTATGATGGACGCCTTACCAGAACGAGCTTTTGACGTGGGAATTGCTGAGCAGCACGCCGT
>JBLIHD010000118.1:0-6042 GCA_047636335.1 Flavobacterium sp. | reverse complement strand
ATTGGTGCCGTAGATTCTGCTAAGGATAGGGCTTCGTTTAGCTCCATTGGTCCCTCTTTCGATAATCGCATAAAGCCGGATGTTATGGCACAAGGAGTTTCTGCCGTTTTATCTAATGAATTTGGAAATATAATTACGGCAAATGGGACATCATTTTCAAGTCCGATTATGGCGGGAATGGTGGCTTGCTTGTGGCAAGCATTTCCCAATAAAACAAACAAAGAAATTAGACAGTTAATTATACAATCCGCAGATAGATTTACGGCTCCTGATGCTCAATACGGTTATGGAATTCCGGATTTCAGTGCTGCCCTTTCGAAAGGATTATTTGTCGAAGATTTCGCTAAGAACTATTTTGTGGCCTATCCGAATCCGACGACTGATTTGATTTCAGTATCTTTTCCAGAAAGTTTCAATAAGGGGACTGTTATTTTTTATTCTGTTTTTGGCAAGAAAGTTTTGGAGCGTTCGATCAGCGGCTCATCAGACACTTTTTCATTAGAGTCATTGAGCAACGGGATTTATTTTTACAAAATTGAATCGGATGCTTTTTCTAAAAGCGGAAAAATAATAAAACAATAATATTCAACCTACTAAATGAATAAAATCACAAAACTCTTCAATATTAAATACCCCATTATCCAGGCAGGAATGATCTGGGTCAGTGGTTATAAACTAGCCAGCGCAGTAAGTAATGCAGGTGGTTTGGGGTTAATAGGGGCAGGATCGATGTATCCTGAAGTTCTACGAGAGCACATTCAGAAATGTAAAAAAGCGACATCAAAACCTTTTGGTGTAAACGTGCCGATGTTGTATCCTAACATCGATGAAATAATGAAAATTATCGTCGAAGAAGGTGTGAAAATTGTTTTTACCTCGGCAGGAAACCCAAAAACTTGGACTCCTTATTTGAAAGAAAATGGCATAACGGTCGTTCATGTGGTAAGCAGCACTGTTTTTGCATTGAAAGCGCAAGCTGCCGGCGTTGATGCCATAGTCGCCGAAGGTTTTGAAGCGGGTGGACATAATGGAAGGGATGAAACCACAACCTTTACTTTGATTCCGATGGTGAAGGAACAAATAGAGATTCCGGTCATTGCTGCCGGAGGTATTGCTAACGGTCGCGGAATGCTGGCTGCTATGGTTTTAGGCGCTGATGGTGTTCAGGTAGGAAGCAGGTTTGTCGCCTCGATAGAGTCTTCTGCGCATACGGATTTCAAGAAAACAGTCTTAGATGTCCAGGAAGGGGGCACCCAATTGACATTGAAAGAATTAGCACCTGTCCGATTGATTAAAAATAAATTTTATCACGACCTTCAACATCTGTATGAAAAATGTCCGACAAAGGAGGAGTTAACCACTTTTTTGGGTAGAGCAAGAGCAAAAAGAGGCATGTTTGAAGGGGATTTAATCGATGGTGAGCTGGAGATCGGGCAAATCGCAGGATTGATTCATCAAGTAAATTCGGCAGAGGAAATCGTTTTGGAAATCATTACGGATTTTGAACGCGCAAGAAAGGAAATGCTGGCGTTTGATTTCTAATTTATATAAATAATGGGCAAAATTAAATTATATATTCTGTTGCTTTTTTTAGGTCTTGGCTTGCAACAGTCATATGGCCAAAAATATCAATTCAAAACGTCTGGTTTTAGTGTTTTGGAAAAAAACGAGAGGGGCAAATGGGGCAAATGGTCCGATCTGAAATTAGTTAATGTTGTAGTTTCGTTGGATACTGATAAAAATAGAATCGTTGTGTATTCCCAAATAATTCAGTTGTTTGAAATCATCGAGTATCAAACTACGGAGGAAAATGACACAGATATTGTTTATTCTTTTACCTGCAAAGATAACAATGGAGATGATTGTACGATTTCCATAATTACCAGGAAAAATCAGGATAACAGAAAGCAAATGTATATCAATTACAGCGATAGGATTATCGTTTATAATATATTCAATTTGTAATGTGTAAAAAAAAAGTCGCTGATCGCGACTTTCTTGTTTTTAAGGATTTTGTGGCTGAGGTATGACAATGTAAATGCCGACTGGAGTTCTCACCCCGGAACCTAATCTACATCTTTGATAAAGTCATTGTACTCAGAATAGAAAAGCTCTATAGCATTCATTTTTTCGTTGTAAAAAGAGAATATTTCGTCCCAATAACTGCGGTTGCTGACACTTACACCTAGTTTTTCAATCCAAATTCGGCTGATAGTTTTTCCGTTTTCGAGAACGAAATTCCTTTCGAATACTAAATTTTTGACAAACTCCTCCTCCAAAATATTTTTTAAGGCTTCTAGTTTTTCAAAATAACCGGTTCGCAAGTCATCGTTGCGATGCTCGATGTCGATTAACACTTGTGCTTTTTTATTGTCTACATAAAACTTAAAAGAGAAATCTTTTATTTTGGTATCGTATAGCACCCATTTTCGGGGATATTTCTCTGCGAATGTGACCCAGAATTCTCGTTTTAATTTTTGAGTTTCTTCTTTGCTATACATTTTGGTTGTTTTGGTTTTAGAAAATTTGCGCAATGGCATTTTCTAGACTATATTTATATTATGAATGCAAAAATAGACTTTGATTATGGATTTTCAATATTTTTTAGAATATGTTCCCAACTTATCTGAGGCAAAGCTTCCGGCTATGGAGGCCCATATCAAAATGGCACCGTTCGAAAGAATCGAAAGCTTGAAGAACAAGGCCGTTGAAAACAAAAGTCCCAGAATGGCAGCAGTAATGATGTTGTTTTATCCTAAAAACGGAATCACCCATTTAGTGCTTATCGTCCGGAATTCGTACGAAGGGGTGCATTCTGGACAAATAGCGTTTCCCGGAGGGAAATTTGAAACTGAGGATGAAAACTTTTCGAGAACAGCTTTGCGGGAAACACATGAAGAAGTGGGAGTAAGCCCCGCAATAATAGATGTAATTAAGTCTTTCACGGAAGTGTATGTTCCGCCAAGTAATTTTATGGTGCATCCTTTTTTAGGGATCTGTAAGGAGGAAATTTGCTTTGTTCTTGATCCTACTGAAGTGTCTAGTATTATCGAGTTACCGCTGTCTGTTTTCTTGAATGATGAAATACTGATTGAAGCGAAAATGTCTACTTCTTATTCAAAGGAGATTAATGTTCCGGCATTCGATATTGAAGGACACGTTGTGTGGGGTGCTACGGCGATGATGCTGAGCGAGTTGAAGGATGTTTTGAAAGGGGTCCTGTATTCAAGGCTTTGATTTTATAGGAGTAATAGATGGCTTTTACTTCATAAAGGCAACAAGGAGTTGGGTCAGTACGAAACATAAAGAATAAATTTCGTACGTTTGCAATCCGAATTTAGAAAAATTAAACATAATTTTATGGGGTTATTTAAGAGAAATCCTTTCGGTCATATACTGTTTTTGAAGAAATGGTTGATCCGGTTTTTTGGTGCCACTACCCACAGGCGGTATAGGGGGTTCAATGAATTACATGTTGAGGGCTCAGAAATCATCCGAAATCTACCCGCTACAAATGTACTTTTCATATCCAATCATCAGACTTATTTTGCCGATGTCGTTGCTATGTTTCACGTTCTTAATGCGAGCCTGAAAGGAAGGGAAGACAATATAAAGAACGTACTCTATTTATGGAATCCTAAATTGAATATCTATTACGTAGCAGCCAAAGAAACTATGCAAGCAGGGCTTTTGACAAGAATTATGGCCTATGCCGGAGCTATTACTGTCGAGCGTACTTGGCGTGCAAAAGGAGTTGATGTTAAAGAGAAAAAAGAGGTGAACCCTAATGACACTGAAAACATCAAAATAGCTCTTAATGATGGTTGGGTGATTACTTTTCCACAAGGAACAACAAAATCCTTCAAACCCGTAAGGAAAGGAACGGCGCATATCATTAAAGAACATCGACCTATTGTGGTGCCAATTGTTATAGACGGTTTTCGGCGTTCGTTTGACAAAAAAGGGTTGCGAATGAAAAAGAAAGGGATTCTGCAATCTTTTATCGTTAAGGAACCGCTGGACATTGATTACGATAATGACACTATCGATGAGATAGTAGAAAAAGTGGAATATGCTATAGAACAGCACAGTTCCTTCTTAAAAGTGATTCCGTGCGAGGAGATAGAAGAGGAGGAAAAATTAAACAAACTTCGTCGATATGATTATTGAGTTATAAAAAAAGAGTTCGCGACGGTGAGCTCTTTTTTTTATAAGTCAATTTTCTTCAATTCTTTATAATTGTAAAGTAACCTTCGGAGCAGGATCCCGTATAAGAGTCTGTAAAAAAGCCAAAATAGTCCAAAGAACAGAATCGTGGTCAGAAGTAAAACCCCTATCGTGATTGCCATTACTTTTCCGTTATTTCCGATTTGGTCGCTCAAAATACTAGTTTCGGGATTGTAAAATAAAGCGATTACAAAACCTATGATTAAAATCAAAACAGCCATCGCAAGATTATACCAGACATAATACTGGACCGTTTTTCGCGTCTTTAAAATGTCTGTCATCAATTGTTTGGTAGAGACGGTCGTAGTGATTCGAATGTAGTTTTTGTAGAACAAGTATATAAAAGCCAATATCACGCCGTAGTTGAATATGGTCATTACCCTGAAATAAGATATTATATCGGTATGATTTATTTCTTCTAAATATTCATCGGTGTTAAAAAATACGCTGATTGAAGTCCATAGTAAAACCTCCAAAATACTAATGATCAAAATCCACTTCACAATAGAAGATGATTTTTTATGGATCATTTGGTAAATCTCTGTCTCCGAGATTTGTTGAAAAGAATTTTCGTTCTTTTTCCAGTCTTTTTTTAATAAATCCAGCTCTTTCATATTCCTCACGGATTTAATATTTTTTTTAGTTTCCCTTTTATTCTGTTCATTTTTACTCTGGCGTTTACTTCGCTAATACCCAAAGTTTCGGCTATTTCTCGATAGTCTTTGTCTTCGAGATACATGAAGACCAAGGCTTTCTCTATGTCGTTCAGCTGGTAAACAGCCTTGTACATGAGTTTAATTTGTTCCTCTTCCTCATAATTGTAATCCACCTCTTTTATGAAGTGCTGCCGTCCCTCATACTCGACGGTATTAATGGTTCGTTTGTTTTTTCTGTATAGGGTAATGGCCGTATTCAGTGCGACACGATAGGCCCAAGTGGAAAATTTACTGTCGCCTCTGAATTTTGGGAAAGCCTTCCATAACTGAATCGTAATTTCCTGGAAAAGATCTTTGTGTGCATTTTCACAATCAGTATACAACCTACATATCTTGTGGATTATATTTTGATTGTCCTTTAATTGCTTTACAAAAGAATGTTCTAGGTCTTCACTCATGATTGATTAGTACGCTTCGCTACGAATTTGTTACAAAGTACTGCTTTTTTATTTTGTAGGACATTTTTAGGTAACACAATAAAGATTCGTCTCGCTGTACATTGTAATCTTTATTCTTTTTTAAAGACAAGAAAATTAAAGGATTTCTACCGTCGCTATGCTTTGTGATGAACTACTAGTCCTAATTGACATATTTGTTTTTTTAAAGTCTGTTTTTCATCCATTTGGTCCAAATGGGGGGGCATCGTTTTTCGGAACTGTAGGTACGGCTGTTTAATCTATACCGTGTATCTTATTTTAGTTTTCTGTACTTATTTTGTTTCTAAATAGCGCAACTTAAAGGGAAGATTTTTAAGCTAAAGTTCTAAAGGAGTCCTTCATTTGCTAGGCTTTAAAGGGGAAGTTATTTTGAAGAGTAATGCATAACGGGGGTGTACTATCATTCTTACATTGTTGGTAATCAAGGGGATATTTCGATGTGAAAACATTCTTACAATAGTCTGATTAACAATAGTTTAACTTAAATTTAATATTATTAATATATTGATAATCAATAGGTTACAAGTTTTAATGTAAATGAAATATTTTTGGCTATTTATTTTAAAAGGTTTTCAATTATGTTTGACTTTTAAATAAAGTATTAAATTAATGAAAAGCATTATCATTTCCAATTTTAAGCCCATTCTTGTGGGAAAATTAAT
>JBLIHD010000117.1:0-6112 GCA_047636335.1 Flavobacterium sp. | reverse complement strand
GATGAATATTTAAGGCTGGCTTATCATGGTCTGAGAGCAAAAGACAAAAGTTTTAACGCCACAATGAAAACCGATTATGATGAAAATATCGGAACTATTAATATCATTCCACAGGATATGGGAAGAGTAATTTTGAATTTGATTACGAATGCTTTTTATGCTACCAATGAGAAACAAAAATCAGGCGTAGAAAATTTTGAACCAACCGTTACAATCAGTACCAAAAAAACAGGTGATACTGTTGAGGTAAGTGTTAAAGATAATGGCAATGGCATTCCACAAGAAGTATTGGACAAAATCTTCCAACCTTTCTTTACCACAAAACCAACTGGTCAAGGAACAGGACTAGGGTTGAGTTTGGCATATGATATTGTAAAAGCACATGGCGGCGAATTGAAAGTAGCAACCAAAGAGGGAGAGGGTGCAGAATTTTGCATAACTTTACCTTTATGATGTAATTAAATTTAAATTCTGGCTATTATGAACTTAGAATATATTTTATTGATTATAGTTTTCTTCTTTTTGAGAAAAACATTGAAAAGCAAAATCTTATTACCTAAAATTGATCAGTATTTGTTTGTCGGATTTTACATTTCGATAGTACTATTGATTACATCAATCATTTTTGATGCAAGCGAAGTGGTATTAGGTTGGATAGCCCATTTGATGTTGATAGGTTTACTATATTTTAGTCTTACTCTAAATGAGTTTAAACCAGTTAAATCTATTATATATTCCATTCTGCCTTTTGTAATTGTAAATTTTCTTAAAGATTTTACAGAACTTATCAATACTAATTTTTATACGGTATTGAGTAATTATTTTGAAACTGGAATTGCTTTTTCAATCATTTGGTTTTTTGCTATGTTTTTCATAAACAAAAAACAACGCAAAGACATTGAAAGTGAACAGTTAAAAGCCATCGAAAGAGAAAAAGATTTCCAACAGTCAGAAATGTTAAAAGAAAAATTAGAAATTCAAGTGGCAGAACGTACGGCTGAACTACTTAGCCAGAAAGACGAATTACAAATAGCATTGGATGAACTTAAATCCACCCAATCGCAATTGATACAATCTGAAAAAATGGCATCATTGGGTGAATTAACAGCTGGTATTGCCCATGAAATTCAAAATCCGTTGAACTTTGTAAATAATTTTAGTGAAGTGAGTAATGAGTTGATTGACGAAATGAAAGAAGAATTCAGAAAAGGAGATGTAGAGGAAGGCTTTGCCATTGCGGATTACATTAAACTAAACCTCGATAAAATAAACCACCATGGCAAACGAGCCGATGCTATCGTAAAAGGCATGTTGCAACACAGCCGTAGTAGTTCTGGTGTCAAAGAACCAACCGATATCAATGCTTTAGCCGATGAATATTTACGATTGGCATATCATGGACTGCGTGCCAAAGACAAATCGTTTAATGCCACTTTAGTAACCAATTATGATGAAACCATTGGCAATATTGATATTATTCCTCAGGATATGGGCAGAGTGATTTTGAATCTCATTACCAATGCTTTTTATGCAGTGAATGAAAAGAAAAAGCAAATAGCTGATGATTACGAACCAAACGTATCAGTTAGTACCCTAAAAATCAGTAATATTGTACAAATAAGCGTAAAAGACAATGGTAACGGAATTCCTCAAACTGCACTGGACAAAATTTTTCAACCCTTTTTTACCACCAAACCAGCGGGTCAAGGAACAGGTTTAGGATTGAGTTTGGCTTATGATATCGTAAAAGCGCACAATGCTGAGCTAATAGTAGAAACCAAAGAAGGAGAAGGTTCTGAATTTATAATTGAATTGCCGATAACACAAAATTAAATATGAAATATTTTAATCTGCTTATTTTTCTTTTTCCATTATTTTTATTTGCTCAGCTAGAAAAAGAAAAAGAATTAGATTCTTTATTGCTGAACAATTGGGTTACACTTGAATCAAACTGGAAATATCAGTCAGGTGACAATTTTGAATGGGCAAAGCCTCAGTTTGATGATAGCTCATGGAAGAGTATTTCTACACAATTTTTAAAAACTCCACAATCAGACTCTGTTGCTGATAAAAATAATATCGTTTGGTTTCGTAAACGCATAAAGACTGACCTTAGTTTCGATCAACAATTAGTGATGCAAATTTATCAAACTGGGGCCTCGGAGATATACCTGGATGGTAAATTAATTCATAAGTTCGGCACGGTAAGCGCAAATCCACATGAAATAGTCTATTACAATCCATTATCACTTCAATTTCATTCTTTTCCAATAGCAAAAGGATCTGAGCAGCTATTGGCCATCAGGTACGTTAATGCAGCTTCGCGCTTTCCTTTATACTCATTATCTCCAAATGGAATAAGAATAAGACTCGCAACACTTGAGTATGCCAATAACTATGACTATTCCCGTTCTATAAAGGATAGGTATTACATAGCTTTAGGAGGAAACTGCATCTTGTTTATTCTTTTTCTATCAATTTTTCTATTTTTTCCATCTGAAAAAGTGAATGGCTTCTTTGCGTTAGCTACTTTAGCTGGCGTAGCTTTTAACGTTGGTGCTATATTAACTTATTCGACTCATGAAGATAATTTAATATTGTTGTTATTTATTTCCATCTCTGGTTTTTTCAGTTTTCTAATGATGCATATCTGCGTGTATAAAATATTTAACAGGAAATTTGGAAGTATCTTTTGGTCAATTATAGGCATAACCGTTTCATCCTTGGCGCTGTTGTTTCTTTTTAATGGAGAGATAGTGGTATCAGCCATTGTTGTTTTATTTTTACTGGATTTCTTTAGAATTAGTTTAAAGAGCTTGAAAAATAATAAGGTTGGGGCTCTTATTTTTCTGTTTTTCGGCGGCCTATATTTGATTTTTGTGCTATGTCTGACTTTGGCGAATTTTGGTGTTGGAATATTTTCGTTTATCATTAAATATCAGCCTTACGGATTTTCTATCTTTACTATTGGGATAGCGATTAATTTGGGGTATTCCTTTGGTATCAAAAATAAGGCACTTAGATTGCGGTTGGAAGAAGTCGAGCAATTAACCAGCGAAAATCAGGAAATATTAGCCAATCAAAATATTGTGTTAGAGCAGCAAGTGATTGAAAGAACTTCTGCCTTAAACGAGTCATTGAATAATCTAAAAGCTACCCAATCTCAACTCATACAATCTGAGAAAATGGCTTCGCTGGGTGAACTTACCGCTGGAATTGCTCACGAAATACAGAATCCGTTGAATTTTGTAAATAATTTTTCAGAAGTAAGTATTGAGTTAATTGAAGAAATGGAAGAGGAAATTATTAAAGGAGAAAAGGAGGAAGCACTTTCTATTGTAAAAGACATTAAACAAAATTTAGAGAAAATAAACTTTCACGGTAAGAGAGCTGACGGTATCGTGAAAGGAATGTTGCAACAAAGTAGGCTAGGAAATAATGTTAAAGAGCCCACTAATATCAATGTGATTACTGATGAATACCTGCGCTTGGCCTATCATGGACTCCGAGCTAAAGACAAAAGCTTTAATGCGGAATTACTAACTAGCTTTGAGGAGAGTTTACCCAAGATAAATGTGATTCCCCAAGATATTGGAAGAGTACTGCTTAATTTGTTTACCAATGCATTTTATGCGACTCATCATAAACAGAAAACGGCATCCGAGGATTATAAACCCCTGGTTACTGTCACTACTGTTCTTAAAGGCAAGGTAGTTGAAATTGTCGTTAAAGACAACGGAATGGGAATACCAGAGAATATCAAAAGCAAAATCATGGAGCCGTTTTTCACTACAAAACCTGCAGGTGAGGGAACGGGATTAGGCTTGTCAATAAGTTATGATATCATAGTAAACGCTCACGGTGGAACAATTGCTATCGATAGTAAAGAAAATGAATACACTATTTTTATTATTCGCTTGCCATTAGGATAAATGAAACTCTTTTATATCTTATCTTTAACAATGTTAATGATTTGAAATTCAATTATTTACAAATTAATTAATAATAACACATGATGAAAATATTAGTAGTTGATGATGAAGCAGATGTAAAACCGCTATTCTTGCAGCGTTTTCGTAAAGAATTACGCGCGAACGAATTTGAATTTGATTTTGCACTTTCAGGTGAGGAAGCCCTTGATTTTATGAAAAAGGAACATTCGGAGATCGTCTTGATACTCTCGGATATTAATATGCCAGGAATGAGCGGTATTGAACTTTTGTCTAAAATTCGTTTAAATTACCACGAACCCGAACCTGTGGTGATGATGATCACAGCATATGGTGATGATGAAAACCGTAGGCAAGCCACTCAAAATGGGGCCAATGATTTCTTGACCAAACCTCTTGATTTTAATTTATTGAAAGAAAAACTCAAATACCTCCTGAAATAATGGCTAAAATACTTGTAGTTGATGACGAAGCGGACTTGGAAATGTTGGTAAAACAGAAATTTAGAAGAAAAATTCGCGAAAATACATACGAATTCATTTTTGCCAGAAATGGTGAGGAAGCACTTCAGAGAGTGCATGAACACCCTGATTTGGATATCATTCTTAGTGATATTAATATGCCCGTGATGGACGGACTTACTTTACTTAGCAGATTGCCTGAAGCCAACTCTTTGTTGAAAGCCATTATGGTATCGGCCTATGGTGATATGCAGAATATCAGGACAGCCATGAACAGGGGCGCTTTTGATTTTGTGATCAAACCGGTCGATTTTGATGATCTCGACTTGACCATGGAAAAAACCATACTTCATGTAAAACAATTGCGGGAAACGATTAAAGCTATCAAGGAAAACAATATCCTTAAAATGTACGTGGATTCGAATGTGCTGAACTTTATGACCAATAAAGAGTTTGAAAGCAGTCTGTTGAAGAATGAATTACTGGAAGCAACCGTAATGTTTATAGACGTTTGCGGATTTACATCTATTACTGAAAAGATTCCGGCAAATGAAGTTGTTGCGTTGTTAAATGGGATTTTTGACAAAATCGTGAAGGAAATCATCGCTCAGGGTGGCCATGTCGATAAGTTTATGGGCGATGCAGTCATGGCGGTTTTTAGGGGTGAATACCATCTGGACAGGGCTATAGACGTGGCACTTGCTGTCAAAGAACAAATCAGCACTATTGAAGTAGCACTGAAAGGGGGGCAAACATACAAGCCACAAATATCAATTGGCATCAATTCAGGAGAGATGGTATCTGGAAATATTGGTTCGGTTTCGTTAAGAAGGCTGGATTATACTGTGATTGGTGACGCTGTCAATGTTGCCCAACGTCTTCAAACCATTGCTAAAGCAGGGCAAATCATTATCTCTGAAGAAGTATATTTGCAAACACAGGAATCTTTTATTTGTAAACACAATGGTGAATTTACTTTGAAAAATAAAGTAAAACCTGTAACTACTTATGAGGTCCTCGAATAGCATAATTTTTTTAATGTCTGGCTCTGCGTTTCAGGATACCTCCAGCTGCTTCTTTAATTATACTGGTAAATACAAAAGCTGTAGGGTCTATATCTTCTACCATATTTTTAAGGCGTTTTAATTCCATTCGGGTTACGACGGTAAAAACGATATCTACGGGCTGACTCGTGTCAAAATTTTCTTTCATGAAGCCTCTTTCCCCTTTGTAAACTGTGATACCACGTCCTAAATCCAATACTAGTTTCTCTTTTATTTGTTCACTTTCACCAGAAATAATAGTGACGCCAGTATATTCTTCGATGCCTTCAATGACAAAGTTGATAGTACGGGAAGCGGTATAATAAGTTAAAATGGAATATAGCGCTACAGGTAATCCTAACTTCACGGCTGCGATTAAAAAGATGATTATATTTATCCCCAATATAATTTCGCTGATCGTAAAACTGATGCGTTTTCCTGTATATAAAGCAAGTACTTCAATACCATCAAGTGCACAGCCACCTCTAATGGCCAGCCCCACACCTAACCCCATGAATACGCCGCCAAAAATGGAAACAAGCAATTTATCAGATGTTATCTGTGGGTAGGGAATAAAATGAAGGCAAAGCGCCAGACCTACGACAGCGAGAAAAGTTCTTAATGCAAAAGTTTTGTTTACCTGAAATGCACCCATAAT
>JBLIHD010000116.1:0-6120 GCA_047636335.1 Flavobacterium sp. | reverse complement strand
ATTTGCAACCTACAACGGTTCTAATCCTTACAAAGCACCTGCCTTAATGAATATGATTTCGCATTTAGAATTTAATCTTGGTGCCTACTTACCTATAAAAGGTATGCATCAAATCACAACACATTTGGTCAAACTAGCAGAAGAAGCTAATGTGGAAATTAAATATAATACAACTGTTGAAACCTTAAATGTTGAATCTAATAATAGGATTGCCTCCATTAAAAGTAATGGTGTCAGCTATCCCTTTGATATTGTGGCAAGCGATATAGATATTCATGCACTCTACAAATATTTATTACCAAAATCTTTTACCCCTAAAAAGCTAATTCAACAAGAAAAATCTAGTAGTGCATATGTTTTTTATTGGGGAATAAACAAAGAATTTACTGCATTAGGACTGCATAATATTTTGTTCAGTGATGATTATAAAAAGGAATTTGATTATTTGTTTTCAAAACAATTTCCAACAGAAGACCCTACTATTTACATCAATATTACTTCAAAATATTGCAAAGATGATGCACCAGAGGGTTGCGAAAACTGGTTTGTAATGGTAAATGTACCGCACAATAAAAGCGAGAGTATAAATTATGCAGCGGATATTAGAAAGAATGTTGTTGACAAAATCAATATCATGTTGAAAACAGATATCGAAAAATATATTATTAGCGAAAATACTTTAAGTCCCATTGATATAGAAAACCAAACATCTTCTATTGGCGGATCACTATATGGTAACTCTAGCAACAATAAATTTGCCGCATTTTTACGACATGCTAATTTTTCGTCAAGTATTAAAAATTTGTTTCTTGTAGGAGGAAGCGTGCATCCAGGAGGAGGTATCCCGCTGTGCCTTTTTAGTGCTAAAATAGCAAGTCAACTTATAGTAGAACAAGAAATGAAATGAAAAAAACATACAAATCATATTTTTTATATTTCTTAATTCTGGTCTATATTTCTGGCTCAATTGGGTTTGTAATCAATCCTTCTTTTTTTAGTCCTTTTACACCTTATACATTATTACTTACTTGCTTCGTTTTTTTAATTCATAGTCCATTAGCAAACAAAAAATTTATATTTGCTTTTTTTTCTATTGCGCTTTTAGGTTTTATTATTGAGGTAGTTGGCGTAAAAACTGGATTGATTTTTGGAAAATATTCGTACGGTAACGGATTAGGTTATAAATTCCTTAATGTTCCTCTAGTAATGTCGATCAATTGGGCAATGCTTATTTGTGCTGGAATCATAGTCGTAAGTCGTATCTTTGCAAACAAAACAACTGTTTTGGTTGTGGCCGCTTTACTCGTAACGCTAATTGATTTACTTATTGAGCAAGTGGCTCCGAAACTTGATTTTTGGCAGTTTGAAGGTGGATTACCTGGCTTATATAATTATTTGAGTTGGATTGGTGTTGCTTTTTTCACATCTTACTTTTTTTACCCTACAATAATAAACGGTAATCGTACTGTGTCTTTAATAATATTGATTTTACAAATTATATTCTTCACCTTTTTATGTATATTTATTTAATATGGAAATAATAATTAATTCTAGCATAGTTTTAGTCACTTTTATACTAACAGAATTTTCAGCTTGGGCAAATCACAAATACGTCATGCATGGTTTTATGTGGTATTTTCATGCTGATCATCACAAAAAAGACCATAAAAGTTGGTTTGAAAGAAATGATTTATTTTTTATCATCTATGCAGTACCAAGTTGGTTACTAATCATGTTTGGAATGATGAACCAATATGCCTGGTACACATGGGTAGGTTTTGGTATTCTATCTTATGGTATAGCTTATTTTTTTGTACATGACCTGATAATTCACCAACGCTTCAAAGTATTTACTAAAACAAAAAATGTATTTGTTTTAGCTTTGCGTCGTGCGCACAAGATGCATCACAAAAATACTGGTAAAGAAGGTGGCGAAAGTTTTGGAATGTTAATTATTAAGAAAAAATATATTCAAGCTGCCTTAAAACAGTCTAAAACTCTTTACACCTAATACTTTCCACGTATAAATAAATATCTTACTCTTTAGTTTAAAGTTTTTCGCTTTAGCTTTTGTTTATCGTATAGATTATTCATTGGCCGTAAATAAAATTAAATTATAAAATGGAATATACAAATGCTGCCAATTGCCCGATTTGTAAAAAAACCGAAAGTTCTTATTACATGTCAACTAACGCATTAATGCATCAGCCAAATAATGAGCTTTATGTTTTTGATGTTTGTAATAATTGTGAAACAGTATTTCTAATAAATCCGGTAGTCCCTGAAAGATTAGAGGATTACTACACCGAAAATTATTTACCCTACAAAGGTTCTTTAGCGTGGGGAAAGTATTTTTCTTTTGTAGATAACAGTCAAGAAAAGTTAGATTTAAAAAGAGTTAATTTTGTAAAAAAATATCTTAAAAAAAACGACCCTAATCTTAGTGTTTTAGATGTAGGATGTGGTAATCCGAGTTTTTTAGAATTTTTGCAACAAAACTCAAAAGTAAATTGTACTGGAATCGATTTTTCAGATTCGGGTTGGAAGGGTAAAAACTATCCTAACTTAGAACTTAAAAAAGTTTCTATTGAAGATTATGATACTAAAACAGAATTTGATGTAATCACGCTATGGCATTATTTGGAGCACGATTACAATCCGCATCAAACTATTGAAACACTCTATAATTGTCTAAAACAAGGAGGAAAAATAATTATTGAAATACCTGATTATAAAAGTATTAGTGCAAAAATTCAAAAATCATATTGGCAAGGATGGCATAGCCCCAGGCATATGTCATTATTAACTAATAAAAGTTTTGCGCTCTTGTTTCAAAAAGACAAATGGGAAATTACAACACATTTGCGATACGGAACACTTGATGCGTTTACGCTATGGTGGCTTGGTAGAATGGAAAAAAAAGGGATAGATTGGTCGGGTAATATGTCTAATAATTTTTGGATGCTTGTTCTTTTAAAAGTGATTACATCCCCTATTTTTGTATTTGAAAAACTATTCCCGTTGGGCGTACAAACTTTAGTGGTTGAAAAAAAATAATCTGCTTCACAATCATAAACGTATCCAAAATATAACACAAACTCATGAGCCAAATAACCACTTGTACTTTTTTTAAATTAGAAAGTGTTCCCAACAAACTTTGGGCATTTTCGCAAATGCAATTAGGACACGCTCATTTAAAAAAAATTGAAGGATTAGTGTTCTACAAACTATTAGGTTCAGGTGCTGAAAATGGTTTTAGTTCAAAACCAAACTTCGGTACTTATGCATTATTATGTATTTGGGAATCAGAAATAGATGCAAATAATTTTTTTGAAAAAAATTCATTTTTTAACAACTATAAATCTAGAAGCTCTGAATCATTCACCGTTTTTGCACATGCAGCAGAAGCCCACGGAAAATGGGATGGAAAGCAACCTTTTATTTCTTATGCCTCGTTGGCTTTAGATAAGCCAGTTATGGTTTTAACACGAGCTAGTATTCGGCTTTCAAAATTAATTTCTTTTTGGAGAAAAGTTGGTCAAGTAAGCAAAAGTTTAGAGGGTTACGATGGATTAGCGCTATCGATCGGTGTTGGCGAATGGCCTTTAATACAGCAAGCTACACTAAGCATATGGAAAACTCAATCCGAAATGATTGATTATGCCTATAAAAATGAAAAACACAAAGAGGTCGTTCGTCTTACCCGAAAACTCAAATGGTATAAAGAAGAGCTTTTTGCAAGATTTATACCCTATAAATTTTCAGGTCAGTGGAATGGTAAAAATGTTGCAAATTTTTTAGATTTTTAATCCTATTTGTTTGAATACTGTGATTATGCTAATCAATGGTTTTTAAACAATCGCTATTTTCACAAACTCTTTTTATTGTCTAAATACTGTTTCTGGAGCAGGGGTTTTAACTATTTTCTGTTTTTTGTAACTTTTTTGGTAATTCATACGTATAACTACTTGTACACTTAAAACTTGAGGAGACAAACAGATGAGACAACTTAAAATTACCAAGCAGGTTACCAATCGTGAAACTGCTTCATTAGACAAATATTTACAAGAAATTGGAAAAGTTGACCTTATTACCGCTGACGAAGAGGTAGAATTAGCACAAAAGATCAAGGCCGGAGATCAAAAAGCTCTAGAAAAATTGACAAAAGCTAATTTACGTTTTGTCGTTTCAGTAGCAAAACAATATCAAAATCAAGGACTTACACTTCCTGATTTAATCAACGAAGGAAATTTAGGATTGATCAAAGCGGCTCAACGTTTTGATGAAACTCGTGGATTTAAATTCATTTCATACGCTGTATGGTGGATTCGTCAATCAATCCTACAAGCATTGGCTGAACAATCACGTATCGTTCGTTTGCCTTTGAACAAAATTGGTTCTATCAATAAAATCAACAAAATGTACGCTTTACTAGAGCAATCTAACGAGCGTCCGCCATCTGCTGAGGAAATTGCAAAAGAGCTTGATATGACAGTTAATGACGTAAAAGAGAGCATGAAAAACTCTGGTCGTCACTTGTCTATGGATGCACCCCTTGTGGAAGGGGAAGACTCTAACCTATACGACGTATTGCGTTCTGGTGAATCTCCAAACCCTGACAGAGAATTAATTCACGAGTCTTTGCGTACTGAAATAGAGCGTTCATTAGAGACATTGACTCCAAGAGAGGCTGATGTAGTGCGTTTATACTTTGGTCTTGGTGACCAACACCCTATGACACTTGAGGAAATCGGTGAAACTTTTGATTTGACACGTGAACGTGTTCGTCAAATCAAGGAAAAAGCCATCCGCAGATTGAAACACACTTCTAGAAGTAAAATACTAAAAACCTACCTAGGTTAATTTACAATATTCCCCAATTAAAATTTTTATATTTTAAATCTTTTAATTCAAAATGAACAACAGTTTGATTGACTGTTCGTTTTTTGATTGATGATTGAAACTCCGGCTGATTACCGGAGTTTTATTTTTTTAAACCGAATTCATTTAAGAATCCCTTTCCTTACCTATTTCTTGGCGTCTCCCTCCCTAAAAACTTTGGATCGCTCTTACCACTGCGGTCTTTTACTTTGTGATCGAAAAAGCAAAAGAATTTTGACTGTAAAATCTTACACATTTCACGATATGAACAACTCACTATTTCTATCATCACAAAATCTTTCCAGTTTGTTTTAAATAGCCTAATTTCGCAGAAACAACAACTCTGTAAAGCTGCACTGCAGTGTATCTCGACACAACAACTACACAATGAAAAATACAATTATTGCACCTTCTGTTCTGGCTGCCGATTTTGGAAACTTGCAACGCGACATCGAAATGATAAACGCAAGCGAAGCCGACTGGTTCCACATTGACATCATGGACGGCGTTTTTGTACCAAACATCTCTTACGGGATGCCCGTTTTGGAAGCCATTAACAAACATGCCAAAAAAACAATCGACGTGCATTTGATGATTGTCGAGCCAGACCGTTACATCAAAACTTTCGCTGATTTGGGCGCTAACATCCTTAGTGTACACTATGAGGCCTGCACCCACCTCCACAGGACACTACAGGCCATAAAAGCCGAAGGAATGAAAGCAGGAGTAGCCATTAACCCTCACACCAACATTGACTTGTTAGAAGACACCATTAACGATATTGACCTAGTTTGCATCATGAGCGTGAATCCAGGCTTTGGAGGTCAGTCTTTTATAGAAAACACCTATACTAAAGTCAAAAAATTAAAAGAACTGATCACTAAAAAAGGGACGTCAACGATTATAGAAGTGGATGGCGGTGTAACCAACAAAAACGCAAAACAGTTAGTGGAAGCCGGAGCCGATGTGCTCGTTGCCGGAAGCTATGTTTTCAAGGCGGAAAACCCGACTGCAACCATTGCCGATTTGAAGAAATTGACAACGATATAAAACATAAAAGCCCCTTTTTATCTTTTAAAAAAGGGGCTTTTCTTATTTATACTGCTCCAAAAAATATTTAATCACATCTGTTGTGGTTACAATCCCGACCAACACTTCGCCTTCACATACCGGTAAAGCATGAAATTCATTTTTTGACAAAATTGAGGCAGTATCCCTTATGGTACTAGTCGGAGAAAT
>JBLIHD010000115.1:0-6129 GCA_047636335.1 Flavobacterium sp. | reverse complement strand
GTTTCGCAACTATTCATTACTCGCACTAACGCCTAAGTTTCTATAAAAAACTCTCACTAGCCGACACTAGCTTATAGCAGATGACTTACTATTCAAATATACGTTATTTTATTTGCAACTAATTAAGGTAGGTATCTGTTTGTCAGTGTAGTAGTCGCTATAGTAGTAACTTGTTGGACTAACTCAACTTATACCAAAAAAAAAGAATTTACTGTTTTCAAGTAAGATGTTTTGTTTTCTGAACTTTCTCTAAAAGTTGAAGTACCGTTTGATGAGTCAACCAAATATTTATTCATTTGATAAATACTACCATCATTTTCAATTATTCGAACTTGTATTTTATCCAACGCTACCTGACGAGTCCTCTCGTGTAGTTCGTATCTAGGTTAAAGCTGAGCTTTCTATATTTACTTTATAATTAATACAAAACAAGCCGTTTTAGAGGTTTTTAGACGAACTAACGTTGTGCGAATCGAAACATGAAATCAAACATATGAATCCTGAATTATATTTATTATCAACAAGAGATAGTGTAAGTATGAGCGACGACGTTGATGCCCCTCATAAACGATTAATAAAACAGACTACAAGAAAATAGAGTCCTAAATAGAATCGCAATGCCACACATCTCTTAGTGAACGAAACTGCTTTGCGTAATATTCAGGAAGTATTAAAGCGCACTAGTAGTAGAACTCACACCCAGTTAAGTACCAAAAGCATTCAGCAAATAAAAAGTTATTTTGATGATTTGTAATAAAAAGATTATCTATATATTTGGAAAGGCTAGGCTGTTCAATAACATTTACAGTCAGGCCGCCTATACTTTTAGATTCTTTTCAATACTAAACTTTTCAATTTAAAAAAATAAGTCTTATGAAATCCAAACAAATTCTTCTTTTGGTATTATTTATTTCTAGTTCGCTTTTTGCACAAAGCACAGCACCACAATTAGATAAAATCAAGCAGCAAGATCTAAAAGATGACTTGTATGCCCTAGCTGGTGACGCCTTTCGGGGAAGAAGAGGAGGAGAACTTGGCGAAATGCGAGCTTCTGTTTGGGTGGCTCAAAAGGCCCGTGAAGCTGGTCTTAAACCTGCAGGAGAAGATGGAACTTACTTCCAGTTTTTTAATCTTAAACGCAGCCGTGTGGCCAATAGAAGTACTGTTAGTGTAAATGGTAAAGAACTTGATCTTTGGAAAGATATTTGGCCGACTAATTTGGTTGACACTAGCCTAGAAGGCTCCGTAGTTTGGTTGGACAAAATGCCTGATAATACTGTCGATCTGAAAGGCAAAATTGTAGCTCTGAATATTATGCCTCCTACTCCCAATACTCCAAGCTGGGTGAGCCTCTGGCAATATCGTTATACCGCTTCTGCCATGAACCAGCAGGGAAAAGAACTCCTCAGCCGTGGTGTTACTGCTATAATTTTTGTTGCTGATGATACTGTAGAATCACTTATTTCATTTACGGGATTTCATTATCAAGAAGGAAATTATGCAATTGAAGATGGCAAATCATCTACTGCAGCTACGGTACCAATTATATTGGCGAGTAAACAGTTACAGAATACACTTTCTAAACAAGGCGCTTATTTAAAAACTAATTTGAAGGTAGAGAATTTTGACTATCCTTCTGTTAATGTTGTTGCTAAGGTTGATGGAACTGATCCTAAACTGAAAGAGGAATATGTGTTATTCAGCGGTCACCAAGACCATGACGGAGTAGGACCTGCTGTTAACGGTGATCCCATCTGGAACGGAGCTGATGATAATGCATCAGTAACGGTAGCGATGCTTGCAATAGGAAATGCGTGGAGTACACAACCCGCTAAGCGATCGGCTTTATTTGTTTGGCACGGATCTGAGGAAAGAGGATTATTGGGTTCTCGCTATTTTGTTAGCCATCCCACCGTTGAACTGTCTTCCATAGTTGCTGTTTTAAATGGCGATATGATAGGACGCAATGCACCTGATTCTGCGGCACTATTAGGCGCAACAGAACCTCATCTTAATTCTTCTGACCTAGTAGCTATCACTTTAGCTGCTAATAAAAGTATTGCCAACTTCAAAGTAGACACATCCTGGGATGCTGCAGATCACCCAGAGAATTGGTACTCCCGAAGCGATCATCTTCCCTATGCTCAAGCTAATGTACCAGCAATATTTTTTACCACCTTATTACACCCTGACTACCATACCCCCTTCGATAGCCCAGATAAAATTGACTATGTAAAATTGACTAAGATGACAAAGTGGATCTATGAAACCGGATGGAGAGTTGCTGAAAGTGCCAAACGTCCTGCTTTAACTATAGAATTAAAAAAGTAAAAAATAACTAACTATTATGTTCTTAATAGACAAGCCATTTGTTTCCGATTTTCTTATCAAAACAATAAAAGATAATAATTATAAAATAATTGCAACCAAAGTAGCCAAAGAATTGGTAAAAGATGATTCTTTGGCATGGATAGCCGAAGAGGAAGCAATCGCTTTACTAAAAAACAATCGAGAAATTTCTCTTTATAGCAATTCAGAAAACGCACTAGCTTGGATCGATCAATACTACGGAGAAAGTAAGTTATCAAATCAATTACAAGTTTTAAAAAATAAAGTAAAGTTCAGAGAACTTATAAAAGAGTTATTTCCCGACTTTTATTTCAAGCAAATCGGTCTCGAAGAAATCCAACGATTGTCCGATAATGAAATACGTTTCCCATTTGTAATTAAACCTGCTGTTGGTTTCTTTAGCATAGGAGTTCATATCGTGGAAAATGAAAAAGACTGGATAAAAGCTAAAAGTGAATTACAAGCTGATAAACTTAAAAGTATATTTCCTGCCAATGTATTAAACACAAGTAATTTTATTATCGAAGAGTATATTCGAGGAGAAGAATATGCAATCGATTATTATTACGACAATAATGGAGATGCTGTTTTGTTAAACGTTTTACATCACCTCTTCTCCTCCGGAACAGATACAAGTGATCGGATTTATTCAACATCCAAAGCAATCATTGAAAAGTATAAAATTGATCTTGAATATTTTTTAGGTAAAATTGGTAAAGAGTTAGATTTAAAAAATTTCCCGGCTCATGCAGAAGTCCGCATAGATGAAAACGGGAAAATAATCCCTATCGAAGTAAACCCTTTACGCTTTGGTGGATTTTGCACTACGGCTGACCTTATGGGAGTAACTTTAGGATTTAATGAATACCAATGCTTTTGTGAAAACAAAAAACCAGACTGGGATACTATATTTAAAGGAAAAGAGGATAAAATATTTAGTGTCATTATTTTGGATAATAATTCGGGAATAATCCCTTCGGATATTTTAAGATTTAACTATTCAGATCTTGCTAAAGATTTTGAAAAACCGATATTAATTAGAGAATTAGATATAAATAAATATCCTGTATTTGGATTTGCTTTTATTGAAAGTGCTGCCAGTAATAAAAAGGAATTAAATGATATTCTGACCTCTGATTTAAGAAAATATATAGTGTCAAAACAAGGAAAATTTTAACGCTTTTACTTTTGGCTTTAAACTTGAGCGAGTAATTCGTCTCTTGGGCTCCCCTTTGTTAGTAGTAGGACTACTTTTCTTGCTTCATATTTACTTCTGTTTATCAAGCAAACTTTAGCTTCTGTTTCTTCTGCTATTCCTCACAAAATAAAAGGTTTTCTTATATAAAAATAGACGCTTGCCTTCTATAATAAGTTTATCTTTGAAGCATTATATAAACTTTGTAATGAAACAAATCATTTCCGTAGACTTCTACTTTCAAAATTTAGAGCATATCCCACTTATTGATGTGAGGTCGCCTGGAGAATTTGCCAAAGGACATATTCCAAATGCTACTAATCTTGAATTATTTACTGATGAAGAACGGTCAGTAGTAGGCACTGCTTATAAAAAAGAGTCAAAAGAAAGAGCCTTTGACATTGGGTTTGAGTATGTAAAACCCAAACTAAATGATTTTATAACTAAATCTTTTGCAATTGCTCCTAACAAAGAGGTTGCTATACATTGTTGGCGTGGGGGAATGAGAAGTAATGCTTTCGCTGACCATCTTATCGAGAATGGTTTTGAAAAGGTTTATGTCATTGAAAAAGGGTACAAAGCTTTCCGCAATTATGTGCTACAATTTTTTGAGCAACCCTTTAATCTTAAAATTCTAGGCGGATATACTGGCACTGGTAAAACTGAAATACTACATTCCTTAAAAAAGAAAGGACAACAAGTGATTGATTTGGAAGGATTGGCTAGTCATAGAGGTTCGGCTTTTGGCGGGATAGACCTTCCGCCACAGCCAACAACGGAGCAATTTCAAAACAATCTGTTTTCTATAGTTCAGAGCTTAAACCCTACTCTGCCCATATGGGTTGAAGATGAAAGTATGTTGATTGGCCAAGTAGCGATTCCTGGTTCATTTTATACTACAATGAGAGAGATGCCTGTCTATTTTTTAGACGTTCCTCTGGAGGAAAGAACAAAACACCTTGTTACCACTTACGCAAGTCTTAGCCATGATAAATTAGTAGATGCTATTAGTCGAATCACTAAAAGGCTTGGATATGATAATGCCAAATTTGCTCAGGAAGAGCTTGAAAAGAGGAATTATGATAAAGTAGTAGAGGTTACCCTTTTATATTATGACAAATACTACTTAAAGGGATTACAAAAACGCGAAAATTCTAGAATTCTAGAATTTAAAACCCCTACCGTCAATCCTGAGGAAACGGCCGGTTTTTTAATAAACTTACTCAATTAAAGAAAATGAACGAAGCTATAAAACTGACAAGTTTTAGTCACGGTGCAGGTTGCGGATGCAAATTATCACCAAAAGTCTTAACTACAATATTAGAATCTAACAGCCCAAAAATGGAAGATACCCGCCTTTTAGTGGGTAACGATACGAGAGATGATGCTGCGGTATACGATATGGGAAATGGAACGGGAATCATAAGTACTACTGATTTTTTCCTGCCTATAGTAGACGACCCTTTCACTTTTGGAAGGATTGCAGCTACTAATGCCTTAAGCGATGTTTATGCCATGGGAGGAAAACCATTAATGGCGATTGCAATACTGGGATGGCCCATCGATAAATTAGCTCCTGAAGTGGCTGCTCAGGTAATGGAAGGGGGCAGAAAGGCCTGCGCTGATGCAGGAATAATAATTGCCGGTGGTCATAGTATTGATAATCCAGAACCTATTTTTGGACTAGCAGTTACAGGCTCAGTTGTGATCTCTAATTTAAAACGTAATGATAAAGCAGAATCAGGAACTGTCCTTTATTTAACTAAACCTTTGGGTGTTGGGATTTTAGCCACGGCGCAAAAGAGAGGCCTTTTAGAAGACGAACATAAAGACATTGCTGCTAATTCGATGGTCATTTTAAATGATGTTGGATTAGAGCTATCAGAAATGGAAGAAGTAACCGCCTTAACCGATGTAACTGGATTTGGACTCATGGGCCATTTGCTTGAAGTTTGTGAAGGAAGCAATGTATCTGCTATTGTTAATTATAGCAAAGTGCCTGTTTTCAAAGAGGTTTATGACTATATCGATAAAAAATGCGTCCCTGGAGGTACGCTAAGAAACTGGGACAGTTATGGTCACAAACTTACCATTGAAAATGAAAAGCAAAGACATATCTTATGTGATCCACAAACTAGTGGCGGACTATTGATTGCTGTCAAAAAAGAGGCTGCCCAAAAAGTGGAATCAATTCTAAAAAGTAAAGGCCTTTATGCTGAACCAATAGGAGAACTAATAGAAAAGTCAGAATCGATAGTTTATATTAAATAAAAGTGAAAAAGAGGCATAAAGATAAAATCTGCCAGGGCTTTACCGTCTCGAAGACCAAAAAGCGGAATTAAACTGTTAGTTCCTGTATGTCAGTTAGATAAAATCGTTAGCGCGGTTTTGAAAACTACACCTGCAACAATGAGAAAATAAAACAATACGCAAACTGGATTTAATTGCTTTCGCCAGAGCGAACAGATCGTCACTCGCAATGAGGTTCTGGGTGTGACTGTTCTAACCCACCTCAAAATGGGTACACTGTGAGTAGCTGAAAGAAAGTTTTTGGGCTCAATAAAAACAATATTACAAGTACATAA
>JBLIHD010000114.1:0-6130 GCA_047636335.1 Flavobacterium sp. | reverse complement strand
ATGAAAATTGTTCCCGGAGCAACCCATATTTTTGAGGAACCCGGGAAATTGCTGGAAGTCGCCGATTTAGCTATTACCTGGTACAAGAGACATTTGGTCATTAAAGAGATGTCATCTTGATTTTAAGCTTTTTAAATAAAAATACTTAAAGAATTAAACACGAATGATAAAGACAAGTCTAAAGAAATATCATGAGTGGCAACCAATACCAACATACGCGTTATGTAAAAACCAAAAACTCTTAATTAAAGGGTTTTTTTTGCCCTATCCCGTCACTTTATCGGCTGTAAGATCAAATTTATTGATTTCAAAAACACCATTCCACCAACTGGAGTAATCGAGTAACTAATCCGAACTTCCATATCAACCGATGATATTAATAGGACCTTATTCTTTGACGCAGAAAAGTTAACATTAACCCGAATAATTTTAATTACATTTGGCTTTACGAATAGTACTAAAATTGATTCGAAATGCCAGAAAAAAAACATATCGAAGGCCATCCTTATATTGCTTACAGTAAACCCCTGTTAACAAACAAGGATATGCTGCATCGCTCCAAATCCTTTTGCGACTTTATGGACACTCGACGCTCCGTTCGCGAATTCTCTAATAGGGCGGTTCCGCGCGAAATAATCGAGAACTTAATAAAAACGGCTTCGACGGCTCCTTCGGGCGCGCACAAACAACCATGGACTTTTTGTGTAGTGTCAGATCCCGGGGTCAAAAAACAAATACGCATCGCTGCCGAGGAAGAGGAGCTGGAAAGTTACGAATCCCGGATGTCAAGCGATTGGCTGGAAGACTTGAAACCATTGGGGACAGACTGGCACAAACCATTTTTGGAGACGGCTCCTTACCTGATAATTGTTTTTAGGCGTATCTTTGAGTTTGACGCAGAAGGAAAAAAGAAAAACAATTATTACGTCCAGGAAAGCGTGGGCTTGGCTACAGGATTGTTACTTGCAGCGATTCACAACGCGGGATTGGTCGCCTTGACCCATACTCCCAGCCCAATGAACTTCCTTAGCAAAACACTGAATCGTCCCGCAAACGAAAAACCCTTTTTATTGATTCCCGTGGGTTATCCCGCAGATGAATGTTGGGTTCCAGATATAAAAAGAAAAGAACTGGAAGAGATTTGTGTTTTTTATTAAAAGAGCCTGATTACCTATGGGAAACACTCTGGTAAAAAACCATATTTAAATAGTCGGAGCATAAAGTTAAAAAAAGAACATTTTACCCTGAAAAATTACAAACAAAAAAAGAATTAAATATATGGCCTCAGGATTTTTTGCCCTTTTAGATGATATTGCAGCACTTATGGACGACGTTGCCGTTATGAGTAAAGTTGCCACAAAAAAAACAGCCGGAATATTAGGTGATGATTTAGCCGTCAATGCCGAGAAGGCATCCGGATTTGTTTCTTCAAGAGAAATTCCTGTTTTGTGGGCAATTACCAAAGGCTCCTTATTAAATAAATTAATGATTCTGCCATTAGCTTTTCTATTAAGCGCTTTTGCGCCTTGGATAGTCACTATCATATTAGTACTGGGAGCTATTTATCTCGCCTATGAAGGTGCCGAAAAAGTACACGAGTACTTGACCCCCCATCATCCTTCGGAAAACAACATCGAAACTAAACCTCTGACAGAAGCGGAGATCTTACTACTTGAAAAAGACAAAATAAAATCAGCTGTCTTAACCGACTTCATATTATCAGTAGAAATAGTGATAATTGCATTGGGCACCGTTTTGGGTAAACCTGTTTTAAACCAGATTATCGTAGTGACTTTTATTGCTTTTTTAGCCACCGTAGGCGTTTACGGGATCGTGGCGCTTATTGTAAGAATGGACGATTTAGGATTGGCGTTAAGAAAAAGAAACAGTACCATAGCACAGTTTATAGGAGGTATATTAATTCAAGCATTACCAAAAGTCATCAAAATATTGGCATTCGTAGGAACTATAGCTTTATTATTGGTGGCTGGTGGAATATTCGTTCATAATATCGAACCATTGCATCATTTTCTCAACAGCTTCAACTTAGGTGATATTTTAAAAGAATTCATAGTCGGCTTAATTGGCGGTATAATAGCTTTGGCTATAGTTTCACTTTTAAAAAAAATCCTTAAAAAGAAAAAATCTGCCAATTAAATGCAAGACACAATGATTTCAATACAATTAATTGACACCAAGAATGCCCTGTACCAAATGGAAAGGGAATTGCGAAATAAAATTTTATTGCGCCCAATAGGCGTTCCGGATTACGCTTGGGAAATGCACGATGAGAAATCCTGGCATTTCGTGGCCGTTGAAAATGAAGTGGCTTTTGGCTGTGTTGTCTTGGTCCCGTTGGACCCGGGACAAAAAAAAGCCCAATTAATGCAAATGGCGGTGGAAACCGATCAGCAGGGAAACGGAATAGGCACATTATTGGTGAATGAATTACTGGCTTTCTGTAGGTCCGCAGGGATTACAGAGCTGGTCTGTCATTCCAGGGAGAATGCGGTGCCTTTTTATTTAAAATTAGGATTCGAAATATACGACGAACCTTTTATGGAAGTGGGTATTTCGCATTCTCACATGAGAATAAATCTAAAAAAATAAAAACCATCAATCCGTTATTATCCAATGCGGAAATAATGAAAAAGAGATTGCTGAATGTAAATTTGACGATTAAGGCAAATCCAAAAGTTTCGTCACTATAACGTACAACGGTATCAAAGGAAATCCAAACGAGCTGTCTAGACAAATTAAGAGTACTATCGCAGTATCTACAGCAGTTTTAGCAGGAACAAGAGCCTATATAGAACATTATTCAATTTTAAATAGCTTTGCAGCTGGGTTTCTAGAATAATTAAATACAGATTAAATTTGGATTAGATCTATCTAATTACTAGCTACATTTCGCTGTTATTTTTAAATACTTAACTAACCCTGTTTTTATATGAAAAAGCTTAACCAACTTACTTTATTGTTTATTTTGACAACACAGCTACTTACTGCGCAATCTGTCGAAAGTTTAAAAATAAAAAAATATACACAAAAAAACGCACACAAGATCATTACTGAATTTTCAGATTTTTTAAGTTTACCTAATGTAGCATCAGACCCTTTAAGCCTTCTTAGAAATGCAGATTTTATTATGTCAATGATGACAAGAAAAGGAATCAAAAACGTCCAACTATTACATGGCACAACTGAAAACATTCCCCCAGCTGTTTATGGTGAAGTCCTTGTCCCAGGTGCAAATAAAACTTTAATTTTCTATGCCCATTATGACGGGCAACCCATAAATCCTGCACAATGGGACAAAAACCTAAGTCCTTTTATTCCTAAATTATATACCGCTGCGATTGATAAAAATGGTAAGAACATTCCTTTCCCTTTAGATGGGAAATACAATAATGAATGGAGAATATATGCTAGAAGTGCTTCAGACGATAAGGCAGGAATTGATGTTATTATCAATGCCTACGACGCCATCAATAAAAGTGACTTAAAACCTAATTACAATCTTAAATTCTTTTTTGAAGGAGAGGAAGAAAAGGGGTCTACGCACCTAGATGAAATTTTACAAAATAACACAGCTCTTTTACAATCCGACTTATGGGTAATATGCGATGGTCCAGTACATCAGTCTGGAAAAAAGCAAATTTATTTTGGTGTTCGAGGAGACGCAAACCTTGATCTCACGGTATATGCCTCAAAAAGACCATTACATAGTGGCCATTATGGCAACTGGGCTCCAAACCCCGCGATGATGCTAGCGCAATTATTAGCTTCAATGAAAGATAATAATGGTCGCGTGACAATAAAAGGTTTTTATGATGATGTAATACCATTAACACCATCAGAGCAGAAAGCTTTATTAGCGGTACCTTCTGTTGATGACCAAATGAAAACTGAACTTGGTATAAATAGTAATGAAATGCGAGATAAAACATTAAGCGAATCAATCAATCTACCCTCTTTGAACATAAATGGCATGCAAAGTGGCAACATAGGCAAAATGGCTTCAAATCAAATTCCAACTACTGCTAATGCTGTGATCGATCTTAGATTAGTATTAGGTAACGATTGGAAAAGACAACAACAAAAAGTAATTGATCATATAATAGAACAAGGCTACTTTGTAACAAGTAACGAACCTACAGATCAAGAAAGAAACTTATATCCAAAAATATTAAAAGTTATTCGTGATAAAAATGGAATAAATGCACAACGCACTTCCATGGATTTACCAATTATTAAAAAGGTCATTTCCGCAGTTGCAGCTACAACAAAAGATCAAGTTGTATTACAACCAACCATGGGAGGAAGCCTACCATTATATTTATTTGAAAAATATCTAAAAACTAATACCATCTCTGTTCCAATAGCGAATCACGACAACAACCAGCATGCCGAAAATGAAAACATTCGTCTTCAAAATTTGTTTGATGGTATTGAAACTATGGGATCATTAATGATTATGAAATAAGTCTAACCAGTAGATTATCATTATTAATAAACAAATCAATTCTCCCCAATTCGAAAAGTCATTTCATATAATACTAGTGAAATTCAAGATAAGAGACCCTGACATTTCCTGGCCTTTAAAAATAATATAGTTTGTGATTATGCGGTATTCTTTTCATTGGATCAAGTATGAACAAAAGCCAATTAATGTAAATGGCGGTCGAAACCAATCAGCAGGGAAACAGAATCGGTAAATTACTGATCAATGAATTACCGTCTTTCTTCAAGTCCAAAGGGATTGACGAAATCGTACGTCATTCCAGAGACAATGCTGTGCCTTTTTATTTGAATTTAGGATTCGAAATATACGATGAACGTTTTTTGGAAGTGGGCATTTCTCATTCTAACATGAGAATAAATATTTAGCGATAAATATTTATCTTTGAAATAAATTATTTTACTAACAAAATAACCACTATGAAAAAAATAACCAAAGAAGATATCAGTCAGGAAGTATTTGACTTATACGATGACTACGCGCATAACAAAATTGAAAGAAGGCAATTCATCGAGAAGTTATCGCTGTTTGCGGTAGGAACGCTCACGCTTCCATCACTTCTTAGCTTTATGACACCAAATTACTTGGACTCCATTTTAATAAAACCGGGTGATCCAAGGCTGAAATCAGAATTTATAACCTACGATTCCCCTAAAGGCGGAGGAACAATCAAAGGACTTTTATCGCAACCCACGGGAACCAAAAAGAAACTGCCGGGAATCATCGTGGTACATGAGAACCGTGGATTGAATCCGTATATTGAGGATGTAGGACGAAGAGCCGCCGTGGACGGATTCATCACTTTGGCACCAGATGCTTTATCACCATTGGGAGGCTATCCCGGAAATGATGATGCGGGAAGAGAATTACAAAAAAAACGTACCCGTGAAGAAATGCTCGAAGACTTCATTGCAGCTTATGAATACCTAAAATCGCACAAAGATTGCAATGGACATATTGGTGTGGTGGGATTTTGTTTTGGCGGTTGGATTGCCAATATGATGGCGGTCAGAATCCCAGATTTGTCTGCAGCGGTTCCCTATTACGGCGGACAACCCACTGCAGCTGACGCCCAACAAATAAAAACGCCCATCATGGCGCAGTATGCCGGTTTGGATACGAGAGTAAATGACGGCTGGCCCGCTTTTGAGGTCATTCTCAAAAAGAACAAAGTCGAACATAACGCCTATTTCTACCCCGGAGTGAATCATGGTTTTCATAACAATACCACTCCCAGATACGATGACGCAGCCGCAACTTTATCCTGGACCCGAACCATAGATTTTTTCAAGGAGAAACTCAAGAAGAAATAATTATACCTTTTTGATATTTAAAAGTCGCTAGATTGTGGCTTTTTTTTAATGGCTAATTTGAATAATTTTAAAGAAATTACTTTATAAATTTCAACCAAAAAGCAACTTTAATATATTTAAATTACTATTAAATCACAATTACGACTAAACACTAAAAATATCCCTAAATCAAAACTTAACTCTTATCTTATGAAAATTTTCATGCAACGTTTCATTTTAATCCTCATTCTATTGCCATTTTTTGGAAAAGCACAAACCGTAAATCCTATAGTAGAAAAAACAAAAAACATGAAGT
>JBLIHD010000113.1:0-6147 GCA_047636335.1 Flavobacterium sp. | reverse complement strand
AAGGCGTCTTATTTTTATTAGTGTTTTATGCTGGCATTGCAATATTTTTATCAGAGCATATTTTAGTTAAGTAGGTCATATTATGTTGTTTTTTATACAAATTCACAGGTTTTTCTTTTAGCATATTGATTTTTAACAAGCTAATATAATCATAAAGTCCCAAATACTTACTGAAACAAATTTTCAAATACACAAAATATATCCTACTTTAGCGTAACATAAAGCCCAGTAATCATGATTAGCGAAGCCCAGTTTCAAAACGAGTTACAAATTCTAATCTCTAATGCTATCCGAGAAGACGTTGGCGATGGAGATCACAGCTCTCTTGCTTGTATTCCGGTTTCGGCACAAGGGAAGGCAAAACTTTTGGTCAAAGACGAGGGGGTTATTGCCGGAGTAGAATTTGCCAAAATGATTTTTAATTATGTGGATCCGAAACTTCAAATAGAAACTTTTATTGAAGATGGAAAGGCAGTGAAGTACGGTGATATCGTTTTTCACGTTTCAGGAAGTTCGCAATCAATTTTAAAAGCCGAAAGATTGGTGCTGAATTCCATGCAACGTATGTCGGCTATTGCTACAAAAACTAGCAGTTACGTCAAATTGCTCGAAGGAACCAACACGAAAATATTGGATACTCGCAAAACTACTCCCAGTTTTCGCGTCGCCGAAAAATGGGCGGTGAAACTTGGCGGAGGTGAAAACCATCGCTTTGCATTGTATGATATTATTATGCTCAAAGACAACCATATTGATTTTGCGGGAGGAGTTACTTTGGCCATATCTAAAACTAAAAAGTATCTCAAAGAGCAGAATCGGAACTTGAAAATCATAGTTGAAGCCAGAGACATTGATGAGGTCAAAGAGATTTTAGTGTGTGAAGGGGTTTACAGAATCCTTTTGGATAATTTTGATTATGAGGCCACAAAAGAAGCAGTTGCTTTAATTGGTGAAAAATGTTTAACGGAGTCGTCCGGAAACATCAATGAGGAAACAATACGAAATTATGCCGAATGTGGTGTCAACTATATTTCTTCGGGAGCATTGACTCATTCTATATATAATATGGATTTAAGTTTGAAAGCGATTTAATTTATCTTGCATTATCTTTGTGTTAATTTGCGAGCAAGGGTACACACTGTGCGATATAAAAAATAGATGCTTTAATGAAAATGTGTAATCAATGTCAGCAGAAATAGAAGAAAGAATCGAAAAAATTCCAATACTGAGAGATGTTGCCCGTTTTTTAAAAGGGGTAAAATTGAATTGGTTAGAAGGCTTGTCTCTTTACGATTTATTGGAATTATATATTATCGGAATTGCCGAAGGGGCTTTGTCAAATAGGGCTGGCTCTATTGCATTCAGTTTTTTTATGGCATTATTTCCCTTTGCACTGTTTATTCTCAACCTTATTCCTTTTATTCCAATTGAAGGTTTTCAGCAGGATTTTTTGAAATTTGTGTCCGAAGGAGTTCCGCCAAACACCTATTATGCCATCGAAAACATAGTAGATGACATTCTTCATAACAGTAATTCGGGTTTATTGTCTTCTGGATTTTTATTATCTATATTATTAATGGCGAACGGATTAAATGCTATTTTGGGAGGGTTTGAAACTTCACGACATGTTCTGGTGAAAAGAGGTTTTTTTCGACAGTATTTTGTAGCAATAGGAATGTCTATAATATTAAGTTTTTTGCTAATACTTACCGTTGCCATAATTGTGGTATTTGAAGTTTTTATTCAAAAGTTCACCGTTCATAATGTATTAAATGAGCAGATTCCTTTAATTGTCTTAGGTCGATATGTGTTTTTGCTGCTTATGATTCTTGTGACAGCCTCGATACTTTTCAAGTTCGGAACAAAACATGACAAAAACAGGTCTTTTATATCAATTGGTTCCGTCTTTACAACGATTTTAACAATTATAATTTCCTATTTCTTTGGGATTTGGGTGTTACAATTTTCCCAATACAATCAGCTTTATGGCTCTATAGGAACTCTGTTGATCGTGATGTTTTACATTTGGATCAACTGTATGATTTTACTCCTCGGTTTTGAGTTAAATTTAGCAATAACCAACTTGAGAAAGAAAAAGAAAATTGGTATTATCTAAAAGGTTCACTAATTTTATGCTATGTTTGGTGAAAATTGGGCGCTATTTCCCGCTGTTCGTTGCATCTACTTAAAAAGGTTGCTTGGGATGTTGTTACTACCAAGGCTAAAAAAAATAAATTATGAAAAAGATCATCACTGTCGCTGTATTACTTATATCTTCAACGTTCTATGCGCAAAGCAATGGAGTAACTGGAAAATGGAAAACCGTGGATGACGAAACCGGTCAGGCTAAGTCAATTGTTGATATTTTCGAAAAATCGGGAAAAATTTACGGAAAAGTAACTGAGATTTTTGATGCTGAGCATAAAAAAGATTTATGCAAGGACTGTTCGGGTGAAGATGCCAACAAACCAATTCTGGGATTGACAATTATAAAAGGACTGTCTAAGGACGGTAATGAATATAATTCTGGAGAGATAATGGACCCTAAAAATGGGCGCCATTATAAATGCACTATCGTTTTGCAGTCCAAAGACAAACTTAAAGTTCGCGGATATATAGGATTTGCATTATTGGGTAGAACTCAATATTGGTACAGAGTTAAATAATTTTTCTGGGTTCCAAAAAAAACTTATACTATTCACGCAAAACTCAAAGAATGCCTTTTTTTGCCGAAGTAATTTTACCGCTTTCCCTTGCCAAAACATTCACTTATAGCGTTTCGGAAGCAGAATATAATTACATCAATAAAGGAATGCGCGTTGCGGTGCCTTTTGGAAAAAGCAAAGTTTATACGGCATTAGTTATTGATACCCATCAAAATCAGCCCACATTATACGATGCTAAGGAAATTCATCAAATTCTTGATGAAAGACCTATTGTAACCGAAGTCCAGATTACCCATTGGAAATGGATTGCGTCCTATTATATGTGTGCAATCGGGGATGTGTATCGTGGCGCTATGCCAAGCGGGCTATTGCTCGAAAGCGAAACGATAATTTCTCAAAAAATAGATGTTTTCGTGGACGAAAGCGCCCTTTCTGACGATGAGTTTTTGATATACCAAGCTTTACAACAGCAATCTTCCTTAAAAATACAAGATATAGTCGCTATTCTGAATAAGAAGAATATTTTTCCTATCATTCAAAAACTGATAGACAAAAACATATTAGTTCTTCAGGAAGAAATGCTGGAAAGCTATAAACCAAAATTAGTCAGGTATATTCGATTACATTCCAAATATGAATCTAATGATGGACTCGGTGAATTGCTTGAAAAATTAAAAAGTGCCAACAAGCAAAAGGAGATCGTGTTGACGTATTTTCAATTGAACGCCTCTGAAAAGAAACCTATCACTGTAAAAAAGTTGGTCGAGGCCGCTAGTTCCACCTCTGCAACTGTAAAAGCATTAATCGAGAAAGAAATATTTCAAGATTATTTTATTCAGGAAGATAGAGTCAATTTCACCGGGAAAAGAAAGGAAGAGCAATTGCAATTAAGTGAAGCGCAACAAAATGCTTTTGACGGAATTAAAGCTAGTTTCACCCAGAAAGAAGTTTGTCTTTTGCACGGGGTTACATCAAGCGGTAAGACAGAGATTTACATTAAGTTGATCGAAGAATATCTCGTCACAGGCAAACAAGTATTGTATTTGTTGCCTGAAATCGCACTTACAACCCAATTAGTGGCAAGATTAAGCGCTTATTTTGGAAACAAAGTGGCCGTTTTTCATTCCAAATACAATAATAATGAACGTGTGGAAGTTTGGACGCAAGTGTTAAAAAATTCTGAGAAAGCACAAATTATTATAGGGGCGAGGTCGGCTTTGTTTTTGCCTTTCCATAACCTTGGATTTATAATTGTCGATGAAGAACACGAACAGACTTTCAAACAAGTTGATCCCGCACCAAGATACCATGCTCGTGACGCATCCATAGTTTTGGCTAATTTGCACAAGGCAAAAGTGCTGCTTGGCTCGGCAACGCCGAGTATTGAAACCTATTTTAACGCCAAATCAGATAAATATGGCTTGGTGGAGATTACCGAGCGTTTTGGCAAAGTGATGATGCCTGAAATAGAATTGGTCGATTTGAAAGACAAATATTTTCGCAAGAGAATGAGAGGGCATTTTAGCGATTCTTTAATTGCGGGAATTGCCACGGCCATGTCATTAGGGGAGCAAGTCATTTTGTTTCAAAACAGGAGGGGATACTCTCCGTTGCTGGAATGTATGACCTGTGGGCACGTTCCGCATTGCCAGCAGTGTGACGTGAGTTTAACGTACCATAAACATAAAAATCAACTGCGTTGTCATTACTGCGGTTATTCGATTGCCAAACCGACACACTGCCACAGCTGTTCCAGCGTCGAATTGACGACCAAGGGCTTCGGGACAGAACAAATTCAACAGGAGTTAACGGAGCTTTTCCCTGATAATAAGATAGGCAGAATGGATCAGGATACCACTCGCGGTAAATTTGGGTTCGAGAAAATCATTGACGGTTTCAAAAACAGGGAAGTTGATGTTTTAGTGGGAACCCAAATGTTGGCTAAAGGGCTTGATTTTGATAATGTAAGTTTGGTGGGAATCATGAATGCTGATAATATGCTGTATCATCCTGATTTTAGGGCCTTCGAAAGAAGTTTTCAAATGATGGTGCAGGTTTCGGGACGATCTGGGCGTTCTGAAAAGCAAGGGAAAGTGATCATTCAAACATATAACCCAGATCACAATACTATACAGCAAGTGACAAAAAACGATTACCTAGGGATGTATAATGAACAATTATATGACAGACAGATTTATAAATATCCCCCTTATTTTAGAATAATAAAACTTACGCTAAAACAGCGAGATTTTAATAAGTTAAAGGAAGGCGCGATTTGGTTGTTCCAGGTGATGAGCCTAAACTTGAATATGCCGGTTCTAGGTCCTGAAGAACCAGCCATAAGCAGAATCAGAAATGAATATATAAGAGTCATCATAATTAAGATTCCACACAACACTTCAGTGGCAAGCACAAAAAAAACCATTCAAAAAATGTTGAATAGTTTTGATTCAGTCGCCCAATATAGAGCTATTAAAGTTTCGGTAAATGTTGATTTTTATTAAAGTAGTTTTTTATGCAAATGACAGGGCTTTTACTAGGTCTTCTTTCTTGTTTCTGCTCAGTGGTATTTTCATAACGCCAATTTCTGCAAATTTACTATTGAAGCGTTCCACTTTGTCAATATTTATGATGTACGATTTGTGCACTCGTACAAATTTCTTTTTCGACAGATCATTTTCAAAAGATTTCATGGTCGAAAGGACCAAGTTGCTGTCGTCATCGGTAACGACTCTCACATAATCACCAAAAGCTTCAATCCATTTGATTTTGGCAGTGAAAATCTTTAGTTTTTTCAAGTTACTTTTAATGAAAATATGCTCTCCTTCTTCTTCCTTTGTGTCTTTTTTCAGCAGATACAAATCTATGGCTCTTTTTACGGAAGCATTAAATCGATCAATAGCTATCGGTTTCTGAAGATAGTCAGTGGCATCGTAATCAAACGCTTTCATGGCATACTCCGCTTTAGAAGTAATAAAAATGATTTGCGGTTTTATTTTTAATCCATCCAAAAAATCAAAGCCGCTAATTACCGGCATCTCAATGTCAAGAAATATTAGGTCTACATTATGGATAGACATAGAGCTTTTGGCTTCAATTGCATTTGAGAAGTCCCCTATTAAATGTAGGTTAGGGTGATTGTTAACTAACTTTGCGATGATCATTCGTTGAATCGAACTATCATCCACTACAACACAGTTCAGTTTCATGACGTTATCCTTTAAGATTTGGAGTAGTAAATATATTGTTTATTTTTCAGTTTAACAAAAAATTATAATGAGTTTTTTGTAGTTCAACGATTAATTCAAAATAAACATTGGTTATTAAAAAATATTGGTTATTTTTGCAGCCAAATTAACAAATAAATAAATATTTATGAATCATTATGAAACTGTTTTCATTTTAAATCCCGTTTTATCTGATGTTCAGGTAAAGGAAACAGTAAGCAAATTTGAAGATTTTCTTACTACTAGAGGAGCCG
>JBLIHD010000112.1:0-6170 GCA_047636335.1 Flavobacterium sp. | reverse complement strand
ATTATTCTGAATTTGATATCGTGGAGTTGATCCAGAATGTGTTTGATTTATTCGAAATGAAAGCAGACAAAAAGAAAATCACACTAGCCTTTGAAAATTATCATATTCTTCCCAATTTTGTGAGTGCTGATAAAGACCGGATACAGCAGGTTATTGAGAATTTAATTGTTAATTCTATAAAGTACGGAAAAACGAGCGGTTCCACCGAAGTGGCAGTGGTCAATTTGACAAGAGAGAAAGTGTTGATTCGAATCAGTGATAATGGAGAAGGAATAGAAAAGCAAAACATACCAAGGTTATTCGAACGTTTTTATCGCGTAAATCAAAGCGGTTCCCGAGCTGAGGGAGGTTCTGGGTTAGGGCTTGCCATAGTTAAACATATAATCGAGGCGCACAAAGAAAAAATTTATGTTGAGAGTGAGTTTGGAGTGAGCTCAGAATTTTCTTTTACACTTCAAAAGGCCAACAGAAAATTGCCTCTGAAAAAATAAACGCTATTTCTATTGGTGATTTGTCCTGATGTTAAGTTGTCATTTTGGCTCAAGAAACTTTGCTTTAGTCAATAATTTAATAGTTGAACTTTATTTTATACTGCTGAATACCAAATCTCGAAGGAATGCCGTGATTTTCGAGTCTTCCTTGCTGTTGCCGAAATCGGTTAGCGAAGGAAGGTTTTTCATAAAAAAATTCTGAAAATGAGCCATTTCAATTATCGTAGTGGCCAACGACCGCGGGTATTTGTAAGTTGGATTACACTCTAATATTAAATCCCCTATCACTTTACAAAGATCCTTGTATGGTTTAAAAAAACGATGTTTATTGTCTTCGCCAACTTGTTTAGTCAAATATACTTTGGAGCCCTCCGAAATAACTATTTGATGCAGTAAACTTGAATTTACATAGCTTATGGTTTCATCATCTTCAACGGCTGATGCCAGTATTTTGATTACTTTTTTCAGCTTTACTTTAGGATTTTTGATGTTATTGGTTTGAAAGATAATCTGGAACTCTATCCAGCTCCAGTACCAAGATATGATATAGGTCAATAAGAGGTGTTTGTTCTCGAAATACCTGTATATACCCGCTTCTGTAGTTCCGATGTCTTTCGCCAGTTTTTTAAAAGTAAGCGCTTCAAATCCGTTTTTATGGATCATTACTATGCTGTGCATAATAATGTTTTTACCCAAATCCGATTGCTCAGGGTTACGGAGGTATAGCGCCTCGTTCATTTTTATTTGTAACTGTAATTCCATTTATGGTTTAAGGTTTGGTAGGTTGCTTTTTGTGACATGTTGGAAAATTATGTTTTCCCTTTTGCAAATGTAATAAAAAACATTTCCCGTTTTTTAAGATAGTATTACTATCATTAATAATATTATTTCTATCTTTGTCGCCGTTAACCAAAAAGCGGATTATGGAAGTGGAAAATAGCTGTCAGGAAATCAGAAAAAATTTGCTGGAAAGTGTGTTTTTGATCCCGATCCTTCGTGCCTTGGAATCGCTACTAGTAAGGGTTTTGCACTTTTTTAGGTGATTTGTAATTTTAATTGAAATATTGAGAGAAAATTAACTTTGACAAATGTGATTTGCTATTACTTTTGCTGTCATGGAGTCAAAAACAATAATAAATTCAAAAGGTTTTGGACAATTGAACAAAGGAGAAAAAGGAAATACTTTAAAACATAATAATCAAGTGTAAAAATGAAAAATCAACAAGTTTTTAAATTAATCGATGGGGTTTTTACCTCAGAAGAAGCGGGGAGTGTATTAACTACATTAATAAACAGTAAGATTGACTACCATAATCTAGAGGATTTTAGCAGTCAAATACGTTTCAATAAGGATGTTTCTAATTCCAAAAATCGATTGCAGGAACTTAACGAAACTAAAGAAGAAATTAAAAAGTTACTGGGAGCGGCAGAGGTAAAGGGATTAAATTTGGTTATAAAAAGCACCATTGAAATAAGCTTTGAGTAATAAACGGAATGTGTCAAGGCAGAAAACTTCTTACGTAAATCAAGCGCGAACAATAATTGAAGACCCACTGAATCGGGATTTTCACAATCCTTAAAATAGATTATGATAATAGTGTCAGAAGACATATCAAAAGCGGCCAAGATTTTAATGGAAGAAAGCTTAGTTGCTATTCCCACAGAAACCGTGTATGGGTTGGCTGGAAATATTTACAGCGAAAAAGCCATTAGAGCGATTTTTGAAATGAAGCAAAGACCTTTTTTTAATCCGTTAATAGTTCATATTAAATCAATTGCGCAATTAGACGAATTAGCAAAAGACATACCTGAAAAAGCCAGATTATTAGCCGATAAATTTTGGCCAGGACCTTTGACTATGGTTTTAAAAAAACAAGAGTCAGTTCCTGATTTGGTCACTGCCGGAAAAGACTCGGTGGCGATAAGAATTCCAAATCATGCTGCCACTTTAGCATTGTTGGAGCTATTAGATTTTCCATTAGCTGCTCCGAGTGCCAATCCTTTTGGGTGTATAAGCCCAACCAGTGCCTCGCATGTTGTCGAATATTTTGGTAAAAAGTTACGAATGGTTTTAGACGGAGGCGAATGCCACAATGGAATAGAGTCTACGATAATTGGTTTTGAAAACGAGGAGCCTGTCTTATATCGATTAGGTTCTATTTCCGTGGAAGATATTGAAGGAGTCATTGGGAAAGTTAAAATTAAAAACAAAAAAGAAAATGCACCAGACGCACCAGGGATGTTAACGAAGCATTACGCCCCTACGACCCCCACTTTTTTAGAAAGTGATGTAGCAAAATTCATAAAAAGATTTCCTGAAAAAAAAATAGGATTAATACTTTTTAATAAAAAAATTGATAGTAAGAATGTAATCCATCAAGAAATTTTATCCGAAAAAGGGGATTTAAAAGTGGCTGCGTCAAATTTGTATGCCTCAATGCATCGTTTAGATAAAATGGAATTAGACATGATTGTTGCAGAACAATTTCCGGATTTTGAATTAGGAAAATCAATTAATGACAGATTAGAGCGAGCCACAGCAAAATAAAAAACAAAAAAATGAATTTAGATTTACTATTAGATAATTTAACAAATCCGGCTTTATTGTTTTTCCTTCTTGGGATAATAGCCACAAGATTGAAAAGCGATTTAGAAATTCCTGCCAACACTTCCAAGTTCATTTCCCTGTACCTATTGTTTTCTATTGGATTTAAAGGAGGGCAAGAATTGGCGCACAGTGATTTTAATATGGAAATTATATGGGCAGTACTATTTGGGATATTAATTGCGGTTGTTATTCCTTTTTATTGTTTTTTTATTCTCAAACGAAAGTTTAGTATTGAAAATTCAGGCGCGATTGCAGCGGCATATGGGTCGGTTAGTGCGGTAACTTTTGTGACAGCGGTGACGTTTTTGGAAATTCAAGAATACACTTTTGGTGGGCATATGGTAGCCGTGATGGCGTTAATGGAAGCGCCGGCAATAATCATTGGTGTTATTATGATTAAAATATACAACAAGAAAGAAGTCAGTTCCACTAAAATGAGCGACGTGGTAAGACATTCTTTGACAAATGGAAGTGTGTTATTGATCCTTGGGAGTTTAGTAATTGGCTTTTTAGCCAGTGAGCAACAAGCTATGGGAATTAAACCCTTTACCACTGATATTTTTAAAGGATTTTTGGCCATTTTTTTATTGGATATGGGGATCGTAAGTGGAAGGAAATTAGATGACTTTATTAAAAGTGGATGGTCTGCCTTGGTATTTGCTATTGTGATACCGTTGTTTAATGGGATAGTAGTAGCGTTTTTGAGTCAAGTTGTGACCGAGGACGTGGGTAATCGCTTTATTTTTGCCATTCTCGCCGCTAGTGCTTCGTATATTGCAGTGCCAGCCGCCATGAAAATTGCGGCACCAAAAGCTAATCCAGGTTTGTATCTGCCGATGGCATTAGCTGTTACCTTTCCGTTCAATATAACTTTTGGAATGCCGATCTACTTGTCTATTATTCTAAGTTCTTAGAGAGTAATAGTTATAATGAAAAACAGGAAAAATAAATAATAGATTGGTATTTTAAAGATAATTCATCTGCTTGTGAATTACAAAGAAAGCCGGGACCCGTAATTCTAGTAATTATAAGTTCGTTGAAAGAGAGCTTATTACTAATTCCAAACATACGTCGCTACAATAGGCGCTTCTAATGCTTATGAGTACTTTAACAAAATGGTTGTCGGTAGTAATTGTTCTATTTTTTTATAACAGTTCGTTTTGTCAAAATCAAAGAATTGGAAGTAATAATAGTATTGGGTGGATCGCTGTCACAAACACTTTAAAAATTAGTCCGAAAATGGCGGTGTTCGCCGAATCCCAATGGCGAAGAGTTGAGGGTTTAGAAAACCCACAACAGAATTTATTTAGGCTGGGTCTGAGCTATTCTCTTCGAAAGGATGTTAATCTGAATATGGGATATGCTTTTGCGGATACCCAGCCTTATGGAGATTACCCTAATGCGAATAGGTTTTCAGAAAACCGCATTTACGAACAAATTGTAATAAAGAACCCCGTTGGTAATGTTGATCTTTCCCATCGGTTTACATTGGAACAAAGGTTTCTTGAAAAATTTTTGATTCAAAACGGTATTGCTAATACCGACTGGGTTTTCCTGAATAGAATGCGTTATAGACTTAGGGTCGAAGTTCCTCTGTATAGAGCTAGTTCTGATGATAATAGTTGGAGTGCCGTTCTATTGGATGAGGTGTTTGTTGGTTTTGGTAAAAATGTAGGGGCAAATGTTTTTGACCAAAATAGATTAGCTGCCTTAATGGGTTACAAGTTAAATAAGAACATTAAGCTGGAAGCAGGCTATCTTGGTCAAACTTTGCAGCAGGGCAAATTGGTAAACGGAAGATCAGTATTTCAATATAATAACGGTTTTATGCTTACAACACACCTGACTTTTGATGCAGTAAAAAAAACAGGGGTGGTTCGTTCTTAAAACGTTTAGAAAACTGCCTATCCAATATAATAAAATCATGAAAAAATCTACATTAATAAAGAATGTCAGTATCGTAAACGAGGGGCAAATTAAAATTGCTGACGTTTTTCTTCAAAACGGTATTATACAATGCATTGGGAGTCCATGCGGAGAAGCAATAAAAGATGCACAAATTATTGACGGAACGGGTAAACATCTTTTCCCCGGCATTATAGATGGGCAAGTACATTTTAGGGAGCCCGGATTAACGCACAAAGGGGATCTTTATTCTGAAAGTAGGGCTGCTGTTGCCGGAGGCACTACGTCTTTTATCGATATGCCAAACACGGTTCCAAATGTTTTGACCACCGAGATACTTGATGAAAAGTTCAAGATTGCTTCCGAAAAATCTTGGGCGAACTTTTCCTTTTTTCTAGGAGTTAATAAGGACAACTTAGAGAAGGTGCTTGAAATGGATACTACCCAATTTATAGGGGTTTCTGATGACGGTCTTTATTTTACAAAAAAGGGGAATTTGCTAGCCGATAGTCCAGCCACAATGGAGAAACTTTTTTCTACCTGTAAATCAATTATCGCGATACATTCTGAGTTGGAAAATATTATAGAAGAAAACGAGAAGATTTTTATGGCGAAGTATGGGGATGATGTTCCCATTGAAAGCCATCCCTTAATTCGTAGTGGTGAGGGTTGTTACCAATCAACTAAGAGAGCCATTGCCATTGCCGAAAAGTACAAAGCGAGATTGCATATTTTACATTTGACCACCGAGGCAGAAACTCATTTATTCAGAAACGACATACCTCTTAACGAAAAGAATATTACCACTGAAGTATCGGTTCAAAACCTTTGGTTTTCTGATAAAGACTATAAGCGCTTGGGAACACAGATAAAATGGAATCCGGCAATAAAATCAGAGAAGGATAGAGATGGGCTTCTAAAAGCGCTTCTTGATGACCGAATTGATATTATTACAACTGATCACGCGCCGCACACCATAGAAGAAAAGCAGAAGCCTTATTTTCAGTCTATGTCTGGAGCTCCCATGGTGCAGCACTCCCTGTATATTATGCTTGAATTATATAGAAAAGGGCTTATCTCTTTGGAGAAGATAGCTGAAAAAATGAGCCATAATGTGGCTATTCTTTACGGTATTGAAAAAAGAGGGTTTGTTCGTGAAGGATATT
>JBLIHD010000111.1:0-6201 GCA_047636335.1 Flavobacterium sp. | reverse complement strand
CGGGAGCTCCTATTTCACCCTCCCAATTACCTATATTAGAAAGTATTAACAATCTCTTTTTTGATCAATTTTTTACGGTATTAATCTTAGTAGATGTAGTTCTACTTTTAATTTCCTTCTTTTACACAGTCGACTTTCATAAAATTATGAGAAACTCTGGGTTTATAATTTCGACAATTTTAATCCGAATGTCTTTTGGTGTCAGTGGCTTGGTCAATGTTCTTTTAATTGTAGCGGCGGTTCTTTTTGGACTAATGATGATTATAATCCATAATAAATATGAAAAAGATATTTTGTCTACGAATGAAAAAACGCAAGGTTTACGGAACTACCAAAATGAAAATTAGTATATAAAACTACTGCTGTGTTCATAGCTGACCATTATTACGATATGCAAAGTGCTCATTTGTATATTAAACTTGTTGCAAAAAACACCTATTCTGTCTTTTTGTTTAAAAAATTACAATTATGGATTATCACTTTAGAAAAGCACAAATGTCTGAAGCATCTCAAATATGGGATGTTCTACAGCAAGCTATACTAAGAAGAAAAGAAGACGGCAGCACTCAATGGCAAGACGGCTATCCCAATCTGCAAGTTGTAAACAATGACATTGAGAAAGGTAGGGGTTTTATTTTAGTTGAAGGAGGAACTGTCTTAGGTTACAGTGCTGTAATAATCAATGACGAGCCCGCCTATGATAAAATTGAAGGCAAATGGTTAACGACTGATGATTTTGTAGTGATTCACCGAGTGGCAATTTCCGAAAAGCATTTGGGTAAAGGGCTGGCTAAAATGATTATCCGCTATGTAGAAGAATTTGCTCTAAAAAATGACATATACAGCATAAAAGCAGACACCAATTTTGATAATACCGCCATGATTAAAATTTTCGACAAAATGGGCTATACATTATGCGGCTTGGTGTATTTAAGAGAAAGTCCCCGTAAAGCTTACGAAAAAGTATTAGCTAAACCTTAATAACTAACAGCAGTCAAAATTATTAATAAACAGCCCTATATCATAGATTCCGTTTTGCAAAGTATATAGACTATGCTTACTTGGCAGCTAGGTCTAATACTATTTGGTCAAATTTAGAAAAAGTACTACTTTTAATTTCAGAAAAATATACAACTATGAAATGGAAATTAAGCTCTTACTTCCTTATTGCGATTAGTCTAATAGGATACGGACAAAAGAAAGACGAATCAGAATTGATTAAAAATCTGTTAGAAAAAGAATCGGCTACATGGAGGGCACAAGACAGTAAAGGGCATAGTGATTGCTGGCATATCCAACCGTATAGCAGAATATTAATTTCTACATCTAAAGGTGAGACTTTTGACGTTCCACCAGCTGCAATGATTAATACCAAACCGGAAGCGATGGGAAATGGTGGTTTTTCTGTAAACACAAATTACAAAATAAGCATCAATGGCAAAAATGCTTGGGTAAGTCATGATGAAGAATCTACGGCGAAAGATGGGAAGAAAACACTCTCCTATGAAATTCGCCTTTTAGAGAAGATAAAAAACAAGTGGAAATTAGTGGGGCAATCGATTCACATTTATAAATCAGAATAAACCGCGCTTTAATACAGTCAATTATAAAAGAAACACTCGTTAATCCTACAATTGTAGGATTAACGAGTGTTTCTTTTTACTACTCAACGATAAAAAATTTACATCTATTATAAAGTTAAATGCTAGCCTCTTCAGTAGCTGGTTCAAATTCCATATTATCTTCTATTTCTGCTGCCGATTGCGGCTTAGAAGCTTTTAGGGCATTGAACTTTTCTATTTGCTCCAGTTCGCCTTCTTCACCACTGAAGTAAGGAAAGACATCCATTATAGGAGATTCAGAAATAGCTGGAATACTATAGTCACCCATGGTATTTTTCATTGCATGAATGGTATTATCATAAGCTTCCTTTACATCATTTGCCTGAACTAATAAATACATATTCGTCTTACGTTCTTTTCCACTTTCCTCATCATAAGCTACTAATGAAACTTTCGATTTAAACCAGCGATCCGTATTTTCGAAAGGATGTATCTCAGCAAAATTGGCTACTTTAATATTCGTGATTTTAAATTCTTCACTAATATAGGCTGACATTTCTTCATTAATTCTGCTTTCAGCTTCCGTGTAGGATAAAGCGTCTACTAGGTAAGGTTCTGTTGCAACTTTTTGCAGACCAGTATCATCCGTTTTTCTATATTTTATTTTACATTCGTACCACATTGTGCTCTATTGTTTTTAATTAAGGATGTCAAAGATAGATTTTAAAGGAAAAAAAATACGTAATAAATAAAATAGATATCCACAATTTCAGATGGATATCATGATTAAATTTTTAATGATTTTTTGGCTCATTATTTGACCAAAAAGCAATACACGCATCAATCAGTTAATTAGCTATTTACGGAATTTATTAGCCTTTTTAGATTACGAAAATTTAAAATTAAATAAAGAATCAAATTACTGATAGGACCTCTACTCTATCACGTTGAAAATCAAGACGAAAAAAGGATAACTTTCAAGGAACACTATTTTTCCATAAGCTCAACTATCTACTCCTTATAAAATTGACTATTTTTGCAGTCTAAAATTTATCTGATGCCAAACAAGAAATACAAAATTGCAGTCATACAATTGAACCTTAACGACGTTGCTGAAAACAACCTTAAAAAATGTTTGAGCTGGGTGCGAGATGCTGCCGGTCAAGGTGCTGAAGTTATTTCATTACCGGAATTATACTCCAGTCATTATTTCTGTCAAAGTGAAGATGTTGACAATTTTGCAATTGCAGAACCATTATACAGCACTTCCTTTATCGCTTTTAGCGCTTTGGCAAAAGAACTTGGAGTGGTAATTATTGTTCCGTTCTTCGAAAAAAGAATGGCCGGCATCTATCACAATAGCGCTTACATAATTGACACAGACGGTTCAGAAGCGGGATTATACCGCAAAATGCACATTCCGGATGACCCTCATTTTTACGAAAAATTCTATTTCACACCAGGAGATTTAGGTTTCAAAACAATACCAACAAATAAAGGAAAAATAGGAACATTAATCTGTTGGGATCAGTGGTATCCAGAAGCAGCACGCTTAACTGCACTTCAAGGAGCGGAAGTTTTATTTTACCCAACAGCAATCGGTTGGCATCCGGCAGAGAAAGAAGAATATGGTGAAAACCAACATGGCGCCTGGATGAGCGTGATGAAAGGACACGCTGTTGCTAACGGAGTATATGTTGCTGCCGCGAATAGAATTGGCTTGGAACAATACTTGCCTGATACGGCCGGAATTCAGTTCTGGGGATCATCATTTATTGCGGGACCACAAGGCGAAATTTTGGCGCAAGCCTCACACGACAAAGAAGAAATTCTTATTGCCGAAGTTGATTTAGATTTACAGGAAAATGTACGTCAGAACTGGCCATTCTTCAGGGACAGACGAATTGACGCTTTTGGTGATATTACGAAAAGAGCAATCGACTAATTATGAATACTACAACTAACAGAAGATTCCCAGCAGAATGGGAAAACCAACAAGGGATATTACTATGTTTCCCTCATAACGGGAACGATTGGCCTGGAAAGTATGAAGCTATTCAATGGGCTTTTGTCGAATTTATCAAAAAAATAGCCCTTTACGAAACGGTATTTTTGGTGGTTGCAGATGAAAAATTAAAAGAAAAAGTTAATGGAATGCTCGAAAGGGCTCGTGTAAACGGCGACAATATTTCGTTTATCATCCGTAAAACCAATAGAAGCTGGATGCGCGATTCCGGTCCTATCGTGATTAAAAACGGAGAAAAAAGGGAGGCGTTAAATTTCAACTTTAACGGTTGGGCCAAATATAAAAATTACATGCTGGACAAAGATGTTCCCGCTACAGTTGCCCAGTTTCTGGATATACCTTTGACGCAAGTAATGCATAAAGGAAAGCCTGTAATTGTTGAAGGTGGTGCAATCGATTCAAATGGAAAAGGAACCCTACTAACCTCCGAGGAATGTTTGATGCATCCCGATATTCAAGTTCGAAACCCAAATTTCACTAAAGCAGATTATGAAGCCGTATTCCAAGAATACTTGGGAATAACGAATGTCATTTGGCTAGGAAATGGTATTGAAGGCGATGACACCCATGGACACATCGACGATTTATGCCGTTTCATCAATGAGGACACTATAGTGACTATTATCGAGACAAATACCGAAGACAACAACTATCTTCCATTACAAGACAACCTAAAGCGTTTACAAAGTGCGAAACTGGAAAACGGTAAGTCTCCAATCATCGTGGCTTTGCCGATGCCAAAACGCCTCGATTTTGAAGATTTGAGATTACCGGCGAGTTATGCCAATTTCCTTATTTTGAATAAATGCGTTTTAGTTCCTACTTTTAACGACCCTAATGATCGCAAAGCCCTAAACATTCTCGCCGAATGTTTTCCAGACAGAGAAATCATAGGGATTAGCGCTATTGATTTGATCTGGGGTTTTGGTACTTTACATTGCTTAAGCCAACAAATTCCAGCTTAAAAAAACTTAAATATTTTATATAAAAAAAACACCAGTATTAGGCTGGTGTTTTTTTTTATGATATTGAAATAATTATTTGTCCTTCGTAAAAGGTATCTTTTGACTATCATTCACAATCATATCAAATCCGCTTTTACTTTCGTTAAACTGAAATTTAAGTCCCGCTGTTTTAGATTCGAAAAAATCTTTACCGATTGGTACCACACTGAATTGAGGATAATCAGTTATTTCGACATTAAGAACACCGTTTTCCTCAGTAAAAACAATTTTTGCAGGGGCTTTATCATTAGAGTAAGTTCCCAAATAACCATCTAAAATAATGGCTTTTTCAATGGCTCCTTTAGCGGCCGTCCAAATGTTATTTCCTTCATTATTATCCGGAAAAGCGTGATCAGGATCTAAAGTAATACTCTCAATTTCTTCAGTAGAGTCATGCTTAAACGACCACACCTTGTTTTTTTGCCATACTTCAACCGGTAATTTTATACGGCTCACTTTTCCACTTTTAGTTTTTACATCTAAAACTACTGGCATAGCCATTTTATCAAAATTCTCTACAGTGATAACAACTCCTTGCTTAGGATCATTTTTCACATATTTGATTGTATTTATCCCTTGATCCAATCTCCAATTGTTCACAAACCAACTTCTCCAAAACCAACTTAAATCCTCACCAGCAACATTTTCCATTGTTCTGAAAAAGTCATCCGGAGTAGGATGTTTAAAAGCCCAACGTTCCACATAGGTGCGGAAAGCCAAATCAAAACGCTCTTCACCTAACACTTGTTCACGTAAAACTATTAACGCTGAACTCGGCTTAAAATAACATAAAACACCAATGTTTGCCTCTTTCATATTATCGGGCGAACTCATCATAGTTTCTAAATCAGGTCTGGTAAACGTTTCTGCCATTTTATGAAAATCAATGGCTTCTGATTTGTATTCTCCATTGTTAAAGTCAGCTGAACTTAACGAATTGATAAAAGTATTAAAACCTTCATCCATCCATGCAAATAAACGTTCGTTTGAGCCCACGATCATCGGAAACCAGTTATGCCCAAATTCGTGATCCGTCACTCCCCATAAATCCTCGCCTTTAGCTTCCCATCCGCAAAAAACGATTCCTGGATATTCCATACCACCTTCATTCCCTGCTACATTGGTAGCAACAGGATAGGAATACTCAAACCACCTTTTTGAATAGTTCTCAATAGAAGCCTTCGTAAACTCTGTCGAACGACCCCAAGCTTCATTACCGGAACTCTCCACAGGATAGGCTGATAATGCCAATGATTTTTTACCACTCGGTAAATTAATTTCGGCTCCGTCTAAAATAAATGCGGCTGATGATGCCCAAGACATATCCCTAGCATTTTTCAGTTTAAAATGCCAGGTTTTAGTAGTCGAAACGCTAGCATTTGCTCCAGCTGATACTTCGTCTGCTGTACGTATAAAAACCGTTTTGTCACTTTTTTTAGCTTGTGCTAGTCGGTTTTGTTCCACTGCATTATATACAGCGGCAGGATTTACTAATTCTCCAGAACAAACGACGATATGATTCGATGGTGCAGTAATATTTACATCAAAATCCCCGTATTCCAAGTAAAACTCGGATGCTCCCAAATATGGGTTTACATTCCACCCTTGT
>JBLIHD010000110.1:0-6234 GCA_047636335.1 Flavobacterium sp. | reverse complement strand
TAATCATCATTGTCAAATGTTCCGTCGTTTTCTCCAAACACCTGAATGGCATTTTCAATCAAATCAGAAGGATAATAAGTTGCATTTGAGAGTGGCAGCATTTTGCCCCCATTACCATAAATTTTGATTTTTTTTGGGTTGATATTACCTAGGTCAAGTCCCGTTTCTTGCAAAAATGTTTTCGAAATTTTATACACCCCTGATTTTTCAACGTAAAAGCGGTACCAGTCTCCAGTTGCTAAAATAGAATTGGAAATGGGGTTTGTGGTTTTATTTGTTTGTGAGGCTTTAGAAGTTTTATTGTTTATGGAATAGGAAAAAGATGTTATTTTTTTGAATCCGAACTCGGTATTTACTATTGGAGACAGGGTAAGAAATGACTGTTTTATTCCTCTTGAGTTTGTGTTTGTTAAAGAGGTGATTATGGATTTTGGGATGTTTCCAATGTCTAAATCGCCAAGTTTTGAAGCAGAAATGGTTTCGTATGCAACGTTGGTAACCTGGATGTTGTTCTCATAAAAAGTGCTGGTTTCATTGAGTTTTAGCGTGTAATAAAGGGTTTTTTCGGAAGCATTATAATGATATCCGTCTCCGAAAAACTGTGGAATATTGATTTTGTAATCTCCATAATACATTTCTGTTTTTTCAAGCCATTCAATCGTAACGTTGCCAGTTGTTTGGGCAGATGGGATAAAAGAAATCAGTAGTAAGTTAAACAAAAGTAAATTTCGCATTATTTTATTAAATTGTATTAATAATCAAATATTATAATGAGTAAAAATATATCATTTAGTATAAATACATATAATAAAAAGTATAAATTTGCGTTTGTTTTGTATTATGCGTCACATATAATACGTCAAAGTAAATTTATTCAATATGGTGTTGTTGATTAATGGTTAATTATTATATTGCATCACTTAAATTATTACCTTTAAAAGAGTATGAAAGTAAACAAAACTATAGCCTTGCGATCAATGTTATCTATGATAATGATAATAAGTTTGGCCAGTTGCAGTAAGAGTTCTAGTTCAAGAAGCGCATCAAGGGGTACTGGTTGGGACGTCGATAGTAAAAGGGTTTCCAATAGCAAGAAACAAGAAGCTGGTCCTGGACTGGTTTTTGTTGAAGGCGGTACTTTTACAATGGGTAAAGTACAAGATGATGTAATGCACGATTGGAATAATACGGCTACTCAACAGCACGTACAATCATTTTATATGGACGAAACAGAAGTGACAAACTTTATGTATTTGGAGTATTTAGATTGGTTAAAAAATGTATTCCCACCCACTGAAGATAATTATAAACATATTTATGAAGGTGCTTCGCCGGATACTCTAGTTTGGAGAAATAGATTAGGTTATAATGAAACTATGACTAATAACTACCTAAGACATCCTGCGTATGCAAGCTACCCTGTTGTTGGTGTGAATTGGATTCAAGCAGTTGAGTTTAGTCAGTGGAGAACAGACCGTGTAAATGAAGCCATATTAGAGAAAAATGGATACTTGAAAAAGAATGCAAAAACACAAGATGTTAGCGCAGAGGCTTCTTTTAGTACTGAAACCTACTTGAAAGCTCCAACAATGACCTATGGTGGAAATGAAGAGATTGTTTTGAAAGGCGCAAAAGGTGCTAGGAAAAGTCCTAAAGCTGGAAAAGACGGGAATGTCACAGAGCCAAAAAATGTTTATGCGCAACGTTCGTCAGGAATCCTTTTGCCAGAATACAGACTTCCTACGGAGGCTGAATGGGAATATGCTGCGGCAGCTGATGTTGGACAAAGAGAGTATAATATTTATAAAGGACAGAAAAAGTATCCGTGGTCAGGGAGCTATACCCGTTCGGGAAAGAGACAAAGTAAAGGCGATCAATTAGCTAATTTTAAACAAGGAAACGGAGATTACGGTGGTATCGCTGGATGGTCTGATGATGGTGCAGATATAACTAATGAAGTGAAGAAATATCCCGCTAATGATTTTGGTCTATATGACATGGCAGGGAATGTAGCGGAATGGGTGCTTGACGTTTACAGACCAATTATTGATAACGAGTCAAATGACTTCAATTATTTTAGGGGAAATCGTTATACTAAAAATAAAATTGGGGCAGACGGAAAAGTCGAAATAGTTACTTTAGAGACTATGAAGAAGGACACTTTGAGTAACGGTAAAGTAATTGTAAGAAGTTTCCCTGGTCAAATTGCCCAAGTTCCAGTTGATGAAAACGAAACGTATTTGAGACAAAACTTTGATAAAAGTGACAATATCAACTATAGAGATGGTGATAAGCAATCTTCTAAATATTATAATTTTGGATCTTCGGAGTCAGACACTGATAAGCAAAAAGACAGTAAAAGGATGTATGATTCACCTAAACACAATGTTACTACTGACAGTTTAGGAAGGATGGTGAGAAAATACGATGTGTCAAGCAAAAGAACGACCTTGATAAATGATGAAGTAAGAGTTTATAAAGGAGGTTCCTGGAGAGACAGGGCTTATTGGTTAGACCCTGCTCAAAGAAGATATTTCCCGCAAGATATGGCGACTGACTATATTGGATTTAGATGTGCGATGTCTAAGGTAGGGCCAAAAGCAGAAAAAAGAAAATCTCCAAGAAATTAAATTATTCTTATTATAATAAAACAAAAGCCCTTTAATTAGGGCTTTTGTTTTTTAAATCTTTTTTAAATGGATATTAATTACATTCATAGTTTGTTTTTAAAATGCAATTCGGTTTCAATTGATACACGAAAAATTGAGGCAAATGCATTATTTGTTGCGATAAAAGGGGAGCGTTTTGATGCCAACACATTCGCTAAGGAAGCTTTAACCAAAGGTGCTTCTTTTGTAGTTATCGATGACGAATCGTTTTATATTGACGAAAGAACCATTTTGGTGGAAGACAGTCTATGCGCTTTGCAGGAATTGGCAAAGTTTCATAGAAAGCACTTAAAGTTGCCTATCATTGCGCTTACGGGAAGTAATGGGAAAACAACTACTAAAGAATTGATTCACGTAGTCCTTTCTAGAAAATATAATACAAAAGCGACTGTGGGGAATTTAAACAATCATATTGGAGTTCCTCTAACTTTGCTGTCCTTCAATTCAGAAACTGAAATTGGGATTGTGGAAATGGGAGCTAATCATAAAAAAGAAATCGAATTTCTTTGTGAATTGTCCCAGCCTGATTATGGTTATATCACTAATTTTGGCAAAGCGCACTTGGAGGGTTTTGGAGGCGTTGCCGGAGTTATTGAAGGGAAAAGCGAGCTGTATAAATATCTTTCCAATAACGATATGCTGGTTTTTGTGAATCTTGAAGATCCGATTCAGGTGGAAAGATCCAAAACCATAAGGTCAAATTCGTTTGGAGTCAATAATGAAAAAGCGGACCTGCAGATTAAAGCCATTAAAGCAGACCCATTTGTGGAAGTCTGTTATTCAAATGTCACTATTACATCCCATTTGATAGGCCTTTATAACGCCAATAATTTAAATGCGGCAATTGCTATAGGGAAATTCTTTGGAGTGGACGATCTGACCATTAAAGAGGCGTTAGAAAGTTATATCCCAGAGAACAACAGGTCGCAATTAGTTTCAAAGGGAACTAACGAGATTATTTTGGATGCTTATAACGCCAATCCAAGCAGCATGGCTGTTGCTATTGAAAATTTCTTGCAATTGGAAAAACCTAATAAAGTGGTTATTCTTGGAGATATGTTTGAATTGGGTGACGAAAGTCTAAAGGAGCATAACGAAATCGTTAAATCGCTTTCGAATGAGGATACGGTGAAGTGCTTTTTCGTTGGAACAGCATTTTATGCCAACAAAATCGGTAACCCACAATTTTATTTTTATGATTCATTTGATTCTTTTTCTGATTTTATGAAAGGGACAAAAATAGATAATAGTACTATTCTAATAAAGGGTTCACGTGGAATGGCATTGGAGAGATCATTGGAATACCTTTCTTAAAAATATATTTCCAAAATAAATAAAAGCGCCATCAAGTAGAACTTGATGGTGTTTTTTTATTTATATAATTTGAAGCAGCGTTCGGGGAATTCTTTTAGTTGTGCTTGCAGAAAGTGTTTGTTCCGAAATAGTTTTAGACAAGAAAGGCTTTTGCGGAATTATAGGAAAAGTATTTTATACCTGCGTTAAATGAGGAGGAGGAATGAGTTAAGTCAACTGAACTTATAATTCAGGTATTATGGCAATACATTAATGATTAAATATTACTACCTTAACATAAGATAAATTTTGAAATGTCATGACTAATCCAAAACTTAGGGCTTTTATTCCGCTTTTTTATCTCGTTTGGTCAGATGATTTCTTGAGTCAAAAAGAGGTTTTGATTTTACACGAGTTTATTGGTTCACAGAGTTGGCTTTCCTTAGAGGAGAAGAATTCGCTTTTCGCGGAAGTGGATGTTTTGACCCCGCCGTCGCGAGAACTACTCAGCGAGTGGAGATCTCAAATTGAGAAAGCTATTAAAGAGAAACCCTCAGTTAGCTCCGTTTTTGAGATTTCCATTTTACTATCAGAAAGCGACAGGACAATTATAGACTTAGGGCCTGCATTTGTTAAGCTTGAAAATGATCTCGGAATTTCAGGTAAAGAAGTTATAGCGGAATTTAAAATGCCTACGAATAGCTTTACTTCAAATTTTCATACAGTCAAGAGGTTCGACACGAAAATACTGACCCAGATTCTTGATGGGAAGCAGGCTGCAATTATCAAGAAGGTAAAGTCAGTCATCAGTCACCCAGAATTTGCATACGAAACTTCGACCGACACTGATGTCTATCGGGAGAAAGTGTATAATTGGTGTAAAACCCTGGCCGAAGGAGGCTTAGGTAATATGGCCTACCCAAAAAAATATGGAGGAGGGGGAAATCTGTCTGGTTATTTTGCTGTGATGGAAACACTAAGTTATCATGATTTAAGCTTGGTAATCAAATTTGGAGTACAATTCGGACTTTGGGGTATGAGTATACATTCGCTTGGTACAGAGAAACATTATAAAAAATATTTAAAAGATATAGGTTCCTTCAGATTGCCTGGTTGTTTTGCAATGACTGAAACAAATCACGGATCGAATGTCAAAGGACTTGAAACAACAGCGACCTATAATCACGAAGACGAATCAATTATCGTTCACACACCGAATGAAGGTGCGCAGAAAGAATACATTGGTAACGCAGCAAAACACGGTAAAATGGCTACAGTTTTTGCAAAATTAATCATTGATGGGAATGATTATGGTATTAATGCATTTATCGTTCCGTTGCGTGACTCTAACGGTAAGGTTTTAGAAGGGATTACTATCGGTGATTGCGGACTTAAAATGGGTCTTAATGGGGTTGATAACGGCACAATCCGTTTTGAAAAGGTTGTCATTCCAAAAGAAAATATGCTAGACCGATTCGCCTCAATAAATGAAAAAGGGGAGTTTGAGAGTCCAGTTCCAAGTGATAATCGGAGGTTTTTTACTATGCTCGGAACTTTGGTAGGGGGCAGGATTGGTATTCCGCGTTCTGCATTGGCTGCTGCCAAATCAGGATTAACAATAGCGATTATATATAGCAACAAGCGCAGGCAATTCGGACCCGAAGGCGGTTTAGAAGTTCCGATTTTGAATTACCGTATACACCAGCGCCGGCTAATTCCATTGTTGGCAAAGGCTTATGCGATTCATTTTGCATTGCAATACCTTACTAACCGTTTTATCAATAAAGATGATTCCGAAATGCAGGAAATCGAGGCTCTTGCTGCTGGAATGAAAGCCTATTCGACTTGGAGCACAAGGGATACATTGCAGGAATGTCGCGAAGCCTGCGGAGGCAAAGGATATTTATCTGAAAATCGTATTGATGCCCTAAAAAATGATACAGAGGTATATACCACCTTTGAAGGGGACAATACCGTGTTAATGCAATTGGTAGCAAAGAGTCGCTTGGCGGAGTTCCGTAAATCGTTTGGCGGAATGAATGCAATGGGAATAATCAATTATGTTTATGAAAATGTCAAGACCACAATTGCTGAAAAAAACCCGATTATAACCCGAGAGACGGATGATGAACATTTGCTTGACGCGCAGTTTCATTTAGAGGCTTTTCGGTATCGGGAAAAGGCAACGCTGGACTCTTCGGCAACGCGGCTTAAAAAACTCATAGATGATGGATTAGACCCCTATGATGCGTATAATGTCGTACAGCATCAA
>JBLIHD010000109.1:0-6301 GCA_047636335.1 Flavobacterium sp. | reverse complement strand
TATGTCCTTATATGTTTCAAATGTGATTACTTGATCAATTTATTCAGCATTCCATTAAAAATGAAGCCATGAAAAGGAAAAACTGCATACCAATATATTTTTCCCCAAAACCCTCTTGGCCTGTAAGTTGCGGATTGATATAATACGTTATTTATAATTTTAAATTCCAGCCAAGCATCTCCGGGTAATTTCATTTCGGCAAATAAAACTAATTTTCCCTCTTCTTTGTTGGCATATAAGACGCGCCAGAAATCAAGCGCATCGCCCGCATGTATATATTTTTTATGGGTGCGACCTCTGCGGGAACCAACGCCGCCAGATAATTTGTCTATGAATCCTCTTAATTCCCATAGCCAATCGGCGTAATACCAACCCGTATCTCCACCAATGGACCAAATTTTATTTATGGTATATTCTCTGTCTATGATTTCCATTTTTCTTCTGTCAATGAAGCAATCTTTTTTCGGAATTTTCAGGTATTCGGACATATTGGTGTTGAAACGTCCGCTAACAAGGGAGTCTTTCCAGCTAGACGCTACATTATCTTCGTCCACTTTTATCAATGCCCGCGACAAAGCTTGTTCGTATGTCATGGGTATTACATTTAATAATTCATTGATCCGATGGTCACTGCAAATCACTTCGACTTTCATGCTGCTTACTAAAGCGGATGCTAATTTGTAGGACGTTGATGTTACGAAATACAACCAGTAGGAAGATAATTTGGGTGTCATAACAGGAACTGTAAAAATCCACCTCTTTAGTTTTTTTGCTTTTGCATACCCCAGTAACATTTCCTTATATGTGAGTATGTCTGGCCCGCCAATGTCAAAACTTTGATTGTACGTTAGGGGATTAAGCAATGAGTTTGACAAAAAATCTAACACATCAGGGATGGCGATGGGTTGGCATTTTGTATTTAACCATTTTGGAGTAATCATGATAGGGAGTTTATTAACTAAGTCCCTGATGATTTCAAATGAAGCGCTTCCTGAGCCAACTATAATACCTGCCCTAAGTGCAGTCATCGCGTATTTTCCTGAACTTAAAATATCCTCGACCTTCTTTCTTGAGGACAAATGTTTCGAAAGAGATTTGTCATTGACAATTCCAGTGAGGTAAATTACTTGTTTGGCTTCCGTTTCATTGATTCGTTGCAGAAAATTTTTAGCCGAAGTGCTTTCCAATTCATCATAATTGTCTGATGAGCTAGACATGGAATGAATAAGGTAATAAGCGGCATCAATATCTAGTGGTATCGCCGCTAGTGTTTCTTCCTTAAGAAAATCTACTTCTATTACTTCAACATTCTTTTCAAATTCTTTTGGGGTGTAAAATCTATTTTTATCTCTAACGCAACAGATGACTTCGTGTCCTTCTGCCACCAAAAGTGGTAGTAGTCGTTTTCCGATGTAGCCTGTTGCGCCTGTTAAGAGAATTTTCATGGTTAGATTTTCATAAAGTACTTAAAGTTAGCTAAATTTATTCGAAATAAGACTAATAAATTCTTTTCTAGTTTTGTCTTGTTCGAATGCCCCAGTAAAAGAAGAAGTGGTTGTAACCGAATTTTGCTTTTGAATGCCTCGCATTTGCATGCACATATGCTGTGCTTCAATAACAACAGCTACGCCAAGCGGGTTTAGGGCATCTTGAATACAGTTCTTGATTTGGTCTGTTAGTCTTTCTTGCACTTGCATTCTTCTTGCAAAGGCATCTACTATTCTAGGAATTTTACTTAGCCCTACAATTTTCCCGTTTGGGATGTATGCTATATGAGCTTTACCAAAAAAGGGCAACATATGATGTTCACACATGGAATATACCTCTATATCCTTTACTACGATCATTTGTTTATGATCCTCGGTAAACATGGCTGATTGTAGTATTTCTAAGGGGTCTAAGCCGTATCCATGGGTAAGATACTGCATTGCTTTTGCTACACGTTCCGGAGTTTTTTCAAGTCCTTCTCTATTAACGTCTTCTCCTAAATCAGCTATTATTGTTTTGTAATTTTCAGCAAGTGATGATGTTAACTCTTCATCATATTGCTCAATTTTTTCGTAACTTCTGGTTTCTTTGGCTATCATTTTTTTTTGGATAATGTTTTGTTTTTTTTTAAATTTTAAATGTGACTATACCATAGTCCATTTCGAAGACCTGTCCTGATATGGACTTAGCTTTTTCTGAAATCAGAAAATTAGCCATACCGGCCACTTCTTCCGGTTTCAGGTAATTTTTCATTGGGTGACGTTCGACCATATTTTCTTTCATTCTATCATTTCTCAAAATACCTGCGGCAAGTGAGGTTTCAGTAATAGTGGGAGCAATAGCATTGATGCGTACTACCGATGCTAATTCTGCCCCCAACGATTTTACTAATCCTTCGATACCTGCTTTCGCTGTAGCAATACTGGCATGATAAGGCATTCCCAGTTTTACGGCAACAGTGCTAAACAAGACTATCGAAGGATCAGTTCCTTTTTTTATCACGGGTAAATATTTCTGAATCGTTTTAACTGCTCCAATAACATTGATTTCAAAATCATTTCTGAAATCATCAATACTCAAACTTCCAATTGGTTTTAAATTGATTGAGCCTGGACAGTAAATTAAGGTGTCAACGTTCTCTATTTCAGGAAGTACATCTTTTAGTACATCCAGAGAATAGTGGGTCAGGTTAGGATGGGAAACCTCCGGAGCATTTCTACTGATGTTATGTACCAAATTATTTTCTAATTGCTCTGTCAAAATCGCATTTCCGATTCCTTTGCTGCCGCCAATGATTACGATGTTTTTCATGTTTTTTTTATTCAATCGGTTATTAAAAATCTATCTTTTTGAAATTTTATTGTTGTTGATTTGTCTTTGCATAGTGCATTTAAATCTTCCTTCTCCAAAATTTCTTAATTTTTCGTGTTTTGTTTTTCGTCCCTGAACTCGTTGACGCCACATTCTGAAGCTCGATGGCTTCATTTCAGTTCGCATTAAGTTGATAACTTCTTGTTCTTTCAGACCAAACTGTAATGCTATAGCTTCGAATGTGGTTCTGTCTTCCCAAGCCATTTCTATAACGCGGTCTTTTTCTAAATCTGTAAGTTCTTTTTTCAATTATGTATTGTATTTTTTATATTGGTTTACAACAATTTTAGCTTTCAAATCAAACATTAAATTGTAAAGTCCAAAAAAGGTTCGGTTCATATAGATGAAATGCTTTGAACCGCGATTCCCATTCATTTTTCTCAAGTTGGTATCTTTTGTAAAGCGCTCTCCTAATTTGGCTATGTCTTCAAAAAAGGTCTCGTCAGAAAAATCGAAGGAGTCTTCCTGAAATGGTTTGGTAAATAGCGAAAGTAAATCGTAGAACAACTCCGTGAAGTACGTAATTTCTTGCTTGGTGTCATCAGTACGCAGAATTTCTAATTCAAATAATTTCGCATTAAATATTTTGGGGTCATTAATTACTTTTTTGTCAATCAATTCAAAATAGGGATTGTAAAAATCGTTTGGAATCTGCTTCATGCAACCAAAATCTAACGCTACCAATTTGTCTTCTTTATCAACCAAGAAGTTTCCAGGATGTGGATCAGCGTGAACTTTTTTAAGAACATGGATTTGATACATATAAAAATCCCATAGCGCTTGGCCAACTTTACGAGCCTTTTCCTGGTCAGTATTAATTTTTGTGAATTCTGAAAGATGTATTCCCGTCATCCAATCCATTGTGATAATTTTCTCGGATGAAAACTCGGGATAGTATTCTGGAAACACTAAATTTTCTATTTTTTTACAGGCTGCGACCACTGCGACACTTTGTTGCATTTCGAGCAAATAATCGGTCTCTTCAATTAATTTGTCTTCTACTTCTTTGAAATATTTATCAGAATCTTGCCCTTGAAGATTGAACATTCTTATGGCGATAGGTTTTACCATAGCCAAGTCAGAAGAAATACTGTCGGCAACGCCGGGATACTGGATTTTCACAGCCAGTTTTTTATTGTTTTTTACGGCAAGGTGTACCTGTCCGATACTAGCTGCATTTACAGAATTGGCATTGAATTCGTCAAATATTTCATAGGGGGTTTTCCCGAGATTTGTTTTAAAAGTTTTCAGTACTAAAGGTGCTGAAAGAGGAGGAACTGAAAATTGTGACAGAGAAAATTTTTCTACGTAAGCCTGAGGCAAAAAGCTTTTGTCCATGCTTAACATTTGGGCTACTTTTAAGGCGCTGCCTTTTAAACTACTCAGTCCGTCGTAAATATCTTCTGCATTATCTACGTCAAGTTTGTCACGGGTCAAGTCTGAATTGATCATTTTTCCTCCATAATATTTAATATAATTGACACCAATTTTCGCACCGGTTTGTACTAGTTTGCTAGCTCGTTCAATTTTAGATGTTGGTATGTAATCTATTGTTTTCATTATTTTTTTTGTGTTTTTTCTTTGAAAATAAATTTTCCGAAATCGATTAAACTATTAATAGGCGCTGCATTAATTAATTCGAAACTTAGCTTTACTGATTTCTCAATGTAAATATCAGTTTTTTCAAAAGCGGGTGATTCGTCATCTAACCAAAATTTCAGTGTAAATAAAAATTGTATCCAAGCACTTTCTTGAATCGCTTTTTCTTGAATTTCTTGTGCTTGCTCTTGACTGATGCGGTAGTCATCTGTTAAAATTTCGCCAATATAGTTTTTAAAATTTTTTCTGAAGCCAGTGAGTTGCTTTAAATTCTTCAGTTGATTACTATGTTGCTGTAAGTGCATTGATACATAGCTTCTATTGGCTGTCAGCAATTCGAAGAATGTAAAATAGAAACTCAACAATTTGCTTTTCATGTCGTAGTTAGCATAGTTGTCGTCCTTATGAAGTAATTCGACCGTTTTTTCAAAAAACATCTTGTAGATTTCTTTTTCGATACTTTCAAGCGTTCCGAAGAAAGTATAAAACTCAGCTTCCGTAAAATCATTCAATTTTGCAAAGAGATATACTGATTTCGGTGTGTCATCGTTTTCCAATGTATAATTCATGTACATAGAAACTATATTGTCCTTGGTAATCTTATTTTTCTTAGTTGCCATTTGTTTTGTTTTTTTTGTATTAGGGTATAAAGATAGTGAATGTTCAACGAAACACTCATAATGTTAAACAAAAATTATTTAGTATATTTGTTAAAGTATTTAAAATAAATAAAGGTAGCTATCATGAAAAAAAATGTTTTAATAACTGGAGGTTCTGGTTTTGTAGGAAAGAACCTAACTCGGCTGTTGATAGATAGCGGCTATACCGTTTCTATTTTGAGTAGAAGTAAAAGAGCGGATACTATCAATATTTTTTATTATACTTGGGATATACAAAGGCAGACTATCGAAGAGGATGCTGTGCTGAAGGCTGACTATGTTATACATCTGGCCGGTGCCAATATTGCAGAAAAAAGATGGACAGACGAAAGGAAAGAGGTTGTAATTAATAGTAGGGAAGGGTCGGCCAAACTAATTTTATCGGTACTAAAAAAGCACGATAAAAAATTGGATGCTTTTATTTCGGCATCGGGTATCGGTATTTATGGAGCGGTAAACGGGGCTGCAATTTGCGATGAAACAACTCCAGCTGCAAATGATTTTCTTGGTTTGACTTGTCAAAAGTGGGAAGCTGTAGCGGATTTGTTTGGACAATTGGGGATGCGTACGGTAAAGGTTCGCACTGGCCTGGTATTGGGCAAGAACGATGGCTTTTTGGATAAACTAACGCCCATTTTTAAATTACGATTAGGGTCAGCATTGGGCTCAGGCAAGCAGTATATGCCTTGGATCTATGTTGATGATCTTTGTGCCATATATCTCGAAGCCTTGAAGAACCCAAATATGAATGGTGCCTATAATGCGGCAATCAATGACAATACCACCAATGCTAGTTTTTCTAAAACATTGGCAGAGGTATACGGTTATTCGATTTGGCTTCCTAACGTGCCTGCTTTTTTATTAGAAGTAGTGATGGGGGAAATGGCTAATTTATTGCTCACAGGAAGGAGAGCATCTTCTGATAAAATAGAAAGCCTAGGGTTTCATTTTACAAATAAGAATTTGGAGGAGACGCTAAAAATTTGTTTGTCGAAATAATGTTATTGAAAATGCGAATAAACGCCAACAGTTACTTTTTTTGATACTTTACTTCTCACGATATATGGTATTTCGATATTAAAATCGTCAGTATTTAGGAAGAAATTGGATGTGAGCTCTATTCCTTTGTTTGCTTTTTTAATTTTGGCGCGTACCCTAATGATTTTTGACTTTCCATGAATCGT
>JBLIHD010000108.1:0-6349 GCA_047636335.1 Flavobacterium sp. | reverse complement strand
TAGTTTTTTAAGAATAGGCGGAGTTAATTCGTAGCTATTTAGTAGAGCTAGTTGTTATTAATTTACTAAAAAGCCCTTTCAATCTAATTTAAGGATTTGAAGGGCTTTTTAGTAAAAAAATGTTTTTCAAGAAATATAGAACGTTCAATTCGTCTTTTTTTTTTCTTATAAAAAACCTAAAACTAGTGCGTTATTAAATACGATGGTGATATAATTCATGACATTATTCTTTAAAGTCTACTGATAGTGAATTCACGCAATACCGTTGTCCAGTAGTGGTTGGTCCGTCATTAAACACATGACCAAGGTGGCTGCCGCAATTAGCACAAAGAATCTCCGTACGTTTCATGCCGAGCGTCCCGTCTGAAATGTATTCTACTTTGCCAGGAATGGATTCATCAAATGATGGCCAACCACAGTGGGCATCAAACTTAGAGTTGCTTTCAAATAAGGGCTCAGAGCAAGCACCACAGCAGTACGTTCCTTCTTCATAATGTAAATTATAAGTACCAGTGTGAGGCCGTTCTGTTCCTTTTTGTCGCAGAATTTTATAACGTTCTAAACCTAAATCTTCTTTCCACTGCTCTTCGGTTTTTTCTAAAGGGTATTTCATAGTAGTATGTTATTTATTTAATTATTATGAATTGTGAATGTCACGACTCTATCAATGACTTCGTGATTGCCTAAAATTTTGCGGTGCCCCAATCCTTCGGTTAGCATTAGTGTCCCATTTTGTGCGTGTTTGTGTATGTGAATGCCCGCTTTAACCGGAACGTCTTGATCATTTTTATCGTGGATTACCAAAAGGGGGATGTTAGTGTCCTTAGCGGCTTTATAAGCAGAATATTCGTTCATTTTTTCTCCATGTTTTTTTTCGAAATGCAACCTTAAACCAATAGCAAAATTCGGTTTTAACTCAAGTTTGTTTATAAAATCCTCAATGATGTCCTGTACGATATCTCCACTACTGATGATTGATGCCGACTGTAGTTTAAGTCCTTGTTTAATTGCATTTAATATCGATATTCCGCCTAGGGAATGCCCAACAGCCGCATCAAATGGACCATATTGTTTGTCTATTTCCAAGATAGTGGCAATAAAATCGGTCAATATGCCATTATTACCGGTTGATTTTCCGTGTGCTGGTGCATCAAAACTAACGGTGGAATAGCCAGATTTAAGTAGTTCATCAGCTATTTTTACTAATTGTGTTCCCCGACCAGACCATCCATGGACCAATAAAACTTTCTTTTCACTTTGGCCATATTGATACACGACGACTTGCTTCTTTAGCTTGGGAATAGCGACTGATTTTTGAATGCTATCGCGGTCCATATGCACTTCTCTTTTTGGAATCTTGTGTTTTATGGGAGTTGTAAATAATTTAGCGGCATACAATATGGCGAGTTTTGGAGAAATAAAGGAGATAAACTTACTGCTAAGCAATATAAACTTAGGAATTTTCAATAATTCCGTATGAAAGGAAGTTTTTTTTGCCATATCGATAAATTTTTAAGAGTGCTTTTATTTTATTTATTTTTTACTAAATTTAGAAAAACATAAAAGTAGTGTAATTAGTAAAAATATAACCACATAATCGGCATTTACATTTAGGAAAGAACACCGCGACTAAATTATGGGGCTTTATACAATTGTAAAATACCGTTGAACAATATAATTAATAAATGGAAATATTTCATATAAGTGCAGAGTGTTATCCTGTAGCAAAAGTTGGCGGATTGGCCGATGTTGTTGGAGCTTTACCAAAATACCAGAATAAGGCTGGATATCTTGCAAGGGTTGTAATACCTTGTTACGATACAAAGTTTAAAAGGGAAAACAATTTTGATTGTGTCCATTGGGGTACCGTTAAATTAGGGAGATTTAATTTTTCTTTTAGCGTGCTCAAAGAAACTACAGATAAGTTAGGATTTGAACTGTATCTTATTGAAATGCCGGAACTATTTGACAGAGAAAACGTTTATGGATATGAGGATGATATTGAACGATTCTTATCTTTCCAAATTGCCACTTTAGACTGGATAATTGGAAGAGAAGGAATGCCGGATGTAATTAATTGCCATGATCATCATACAGGACTAATTCCTTTTATGATGTTGTACTGTAATAAATATCAAAAATTACAAAACACACCCTCGATGATTACCATACATAATGGTTTGTATCAGGGTCAATTTGGATTCGATAAACTGCATTATTTGCCAGAGTTTGACTTATCTCATGTGAATGTTTTGGAATGGGACAACTGTATTAATTCACTGGCGGTCGGCATAAAATGCGCTTTGGCCGTCACTACGGTTTCTCCGAATTATCTGAATGAAATCAATTATTCCGCTAACGGGCTTGAGTCATTGTTTAATATCGTCCGCTATAAATCAACTGGAATATTAAACGGAATCGATACTGATGTTTGGGATCCTGCAAAGGACAAAATGTTAGAAAAAAATTACTCTGTTGCTAATTTTGAAATAGGCAAACAGCAGAATAAGGAAATACTTTGTACCCTTTTTAATTTGGATCCTACAAAACCGCTATTCAGCTTTATAGGCAGATTGTTAGAAGAAAAAGGAGGGGATTTATTGCCGCATGCTGCGGCTTTGGCGATGTCCGAGAACTACGAGGAAATCAATATTCTAATTCTGGGTTCCGGAAACGCCAAAATTGAAAATCAATTAAATAGCTTATTACCAGATTATAAAGGAAACTACAATACTTTCATTGGTTATAATGAGGAATTAGCACACCTAATTTATGCGGGCGCCGATTTTTTATTGATGCCATCACGAGTGGAACCCTGCGGATTGAATCAAATGTACTCATTGCGGTATGGAACGATTCCAATTGTGAGGAGAACCGGTGGTTTGAAAGACACAGTAATTGATTTTGGAGATAATGGAAACGGTATTTGTCATGATCAATCTTCTGTAGGGGATATTTGTTATTCGATTCAAAGGGCAATACTCTTATATCAAGATAAAGAAAACTTGAATAAAATCAGAAAGTTCGGAATGCTTACAGACCATTCTTGGGAAAGGGTTTGTCAAGAATATATAGAGGTGTATAATTTAATAATTAACAAAGTATGAAAGCTAAAAAGAGTAATGTTGTTTCGATCATTCTTGGTGGAGGCCAAGGGTCCAGATTATATCCATTAACTGCAACTAGATCAAAACCTGCAGTGCCTATTGCAGGAAAATATAGGTTAGTTGATATTCCTATTTCTAATTGTATGAACTCGGATATTAAAAGAATGTTTGTTTTGACACAATTCAATTCGGCGTCATTAAATGCACATATAAAAAACACCTATACTTTTAATGCTTTTAGTCAAGCATTTGTCGATATTCTTGCTGCCGAGCAAACTCCGGATAATCCCACATGGTTTCAGGGTACGGCAGACGCCGTAAGACAATGTATGCCGCATTTTTTGAATCATGATTTTGATTATGCCTTAATTCTATCAGGGGATCAATTGTATCAAATGGATTTTAATGATATGGTTGAAGAGCATATAAAACATAAAGCTGATATAACAATTGCTACTTTACCGGTAAATGCTAAAGATGCGCCAGAGTTTGGTATTTTAAAAACCAATAGTGAAAATTGTATTGAATCGTTTATAGAGAAACCTGCTGCAGCGTTATTACCAGATTGGGAGTCGGAAGTAAGTGAACATATGAAAAGTGAAGGGAAGCATTATCTTGCTTCGATGGGTATTTATATATTCAATAGAGAATTATTGATTGATTTAATGTCAAATCCTGATACAAAGGATTTTGGCAAAGAAATTATACCGCAAGCCGTGGGTAATAAAAAGATCCTAAGTTATCAATATGAGGGCTATTGGACTGACATTGGTAATATTGAGTCCTTTTTTGAAGCTAATATTGGTTTAACGGATGATATACCAAAATTCAATTTGTTCGACAATGATAATAAAATTTATACTAGACCAAGACTATTGCCTCCTACAAAGTTTCAAAAAACACTTTTAGATAAGTCTCTGATTTCCGAAGGTTGTATTTTAAATGCTAAAGAAATTAAGCATTCAGTAATAGGTATTCGCTCTAGAATTGGTGACGGAACCATCATTCAAAATTGTTATATTATGGGCAATGATTTCTATCAAAATTTAGAAGACATGAATGCCGACATTGAAGACAACAAGATATTAATTGGTATAGGTGAGGATTGCTTTATCAGCAATGCAATTGTCGATAAAAATTGCAGAATAGGGAATAACGTTTATATTCATGGGGGAAAACATATGGCCGACGTTTCAAATGAATTGTATTCCATAAAAGAAGGAATTGTTGTCATAAAAAAGGGAGTTACATTGCCGGATAACTTTAAGATTAAATAAATTTTTTTAAACTGTTTTTTTAATTAACATTCTATTTTAAATTTTTAGAATTATACAAATACCATATGAGTAAAGTTATTTCACATTCTCTTTTTACTGATTTCGATATCGACTTATTCAAAGCAGGAAAGCATTACAGATTATATGAAAAGCTTGGTGCGCATTTGATTGAATTAGATGGCGTAAAAGGCGTTTATTTTGCGGTTTGGGCTCCAACTGCCCAGTCTGTATCTGTTGTGGGTGAATTTAATTTTTGGACAGAAGGAGAATGTTACCTTGAAGTACGCTGGGATTCCTCGGGTATCTGGGAAGGTTTTATTCCAAATGTTGAAAAAGGGGCAACCTATAAATACAAGATACATTCTAATACTGAAGGAGTTATTACCGAAAAAGCAGACCCTTTTGCCTTTTATTGCGAAAAGTCACCTAATACTGCCTCTGTAATTTGGGATCTTGATTATAAATGGAAGGATACTAAATGGATGAAATCCCGTAAGGACCATAATGGTTTGGATAAACCGTATTCTGTTTATGAAGTTCATTTGGGGTCCTGGAAACGTCATGCTGAAGACAATCGTTTTTTGACTTATCTTGAGTTTGCAGAAGAATTAGTGAATTATGTAAAGGAAACAGGTTTTACACATGTTGAATTTATGCCCATAATGGAATACCCATACGATCCTTCTTGGGGCTATCAATTAGTGGGATATTTTGCGCCGACTTCCCGTTTTGGGAAACCGCAGGATTTCATGGTTTTGGTCGATAAATTGCATCAGGCAGGTATCGGGGTGATTCTGGATTGGGTTCCTTCTCATTTCCCAGATGATGCCCATGGATTAGGCTTTTTTGATGGATCAAATCTTTTTGAACATCCAGACCGTAAAAAAGGATATCATCCTGATTGGAAAAGTCTGGTTTTTAATTATGGACGTAATGAAGTCCGTTCCTTTTTAATCAGTAATGCGTTCTTCTGGTTGCAACAGTATCATGCCGATGGACTTCGTGTTGACGCCGTGGCATCAATGTTGTATTTGGATTATTCGCGAAAAGAAGGGGAATGGGAACCTAATATCTATGGAGGAAGGGAAAATCTGGATACCATCAGTTTCTTAAAAGAATTCAATGAAGCGGTTTATTCTAATTTTGACGGAGTGCAGACAATTGCAGAAGAGAGCACCTCTTTTCCGATGGTTTCAAGACCAACATCGGATGGAGGCTTGGGGTTTGGTATGAAGTGGATGATGGGATGGATGCATGATACCTTGGAATATTTTCAAAAAGAAACGGTTTATAGAAAATACCATCAAAATGACTTAACTTTTTCGATGACTTATACTTTTTCCGAAAATTTCATGTTGCCATTCTCCCATGACGAAGTGGTCTATGGAAAAAAATCAATTGTCGGAAGAATGCCGGGCGATGAATGGCAGAAATTTGCGAATTTACGGTTACTTTATGGTTATATGTTTACGCATCCTGGAACCAAACTGTTGTTTATGGGATGTGAATTTGGTCAAAGTGCCGAATGGGATTTTGAGGGAAGTTTAGACTGGCATTTATTGCAATATCCGTTTCATGATGGCGTAAAAAAATTAATTACGGATTTAAATGGATTATATAAAAAACAGCCCGCTTTATATGAAAAGCAATTTAGTCCTGATGGTTTCGAATGGATCAATTACTCAGATCATCAAAATGCAGTTATGTCATTTATTCGAAAAGGGGACAAGCCTATAGATGATGTTATAGTTGTCTGTAATTTTACTCAAATAGTGCGAGAGAATTATAGAATTGGCCTCCCAAGGAAAGGAAAACTTACTGAAATTCTGAACAGTGATGCCAAAATATACGGAGGTAGCGGTATAATGAATTCTGGCAAATTAGTGATTGATTCCGCACCATATGACGGCAGGGATTATTCGATAGAATTGCAATTGCCCCCATTGAGTGTGATTGTTTTTAAAA
>JBLIHD010000107.1:0-6382 GCA_047636335.1 Flavobacterium sp. | reverse complement strand
GCGTCTTACAGAACTCCATCGATGAAAACAAGGGACGCTCGCGTTCTGGATTTTATCTCATCCTATTTAAGCGACGGCAAGAGCTCAAAATTATACAAGAAAGTGGTAGACGAGAAAAAAATAGCGCTGCAAATTGGCGCTGTCGGCTTTAGTCAAGAAGATTATGGCATGTACATACTTTACGGCTTGCCAATGGGCACACACACTTCAGAAGATTTGTTAAAAGCGATAGATGAAGAGATTGTGAAAATCCAAACGGATTTGATTTCCGAGAAAGATTATCAGAAATTACTCAACCAGTTTGAAACGCAATACGTGAACAACAACTCAAATGTCGAGGGAATCGCCGAAAATTTGGCGAAGTACTATCTGCTTTATGGAGACATCAATTTGATAAATACAGAAATAGACCTTTACCATTCAATTACAAGGGAAGAAATTCGGGAAGTGGCACAAAAATACCTCAATCCGAATCAACGATTATTATTGGATTACGTTCCCGCCACCGAAACTGCAAAGAACTAAAATAATGATAAAAAAAACAAGAATTATACTAATCCTAGTATTGATAACAGGAATTATGCAAGCACAAGATCGCACACAACCAAAAGCCGGAAAAGCACCAGTTGTAAATCTAAAAAAACCACAAACATTCTTTTTAGCAAATGGACTAAAAGTGATGATTGTTGAAAATCACAAATTGCCAAGAGTCACCTATAACCTTACTTTAGACAATCCACCTTTTGCGGAAGGAAATAAAAAAGGGGTCGATCAATTAGGAAGCAGTTTAATAGGAAGCGGAAACACCAAAATCTCCAAAGATGATTTTAATGAAGAAGTAGATTTCTTGGGCGCCAGTATGGCTTTTAGCTCAAATGGCACCTATGCCAGTTCTCTCTCCAAATACTCAGGACGGATATTAGAACTGATGGCGTTCGGGGCAATTCATCCTAATTTCACACAAGAAGAATTTGACAAAGAAAAAGCAAAACTATTGGAAGCATTAAAGTCTGAGGAAAAGAGCGTCCCAGCGATTGCCGGCAGGGTCGTTGACGCCCTGGCCTTTGGACCAAGTCACCCTTCCGGCGAATATATGACCGAGAAAACACTTAATAACGTAACACTTGCCGATGTCGTTGCCAATTACGAGAACTATTTCGTACCTGAAAACGCATATTTAGTAATCATCGGAGACGTGAAGTACAAAGATGTAAAGCCTGTTGTAGAAAAACTTTTTGGTTCTTGGAAAAAAAGAGCTACCCCAAAACTGACCTATGCTGCACCGCAAAACGTTCCGTTCACCCAAATCAATTTTGTGGACGTGCCAAATGCCGTGCAGTCCGAAATCTCTTTAGTGAACACCCTTAATTTAAAGATGAGCGATAAAGACTTCTTCCCGGCTGTAATAGCCACCTATATATTAGGAGGCGATTTTAACAGTTACTTAAATATGAATTTAAGAGAAGAACACGGCTGGACTTATGGTGCTAATGCCATCATAGGCGCCGGCAAATATGTTACCAAACTAAGATCAGCTTCATCTGTCAGAAGTATGGCTACTGACAGCGCAGTTGTTGAATTCATCAAGGAGATAAAAAAAATACGAACTGAAAAAGTTTCAGAACAAGTACTTAACGATGTAAAAGCTGGTTATATTGGACGATTTGTAATGCAGGTCGAAAAGCCACAGTCTGTTGCCCGGTATGCATTAAACATAGAAACGGAAGACCTTCCGTCAGATTTCTATGAAAATTACATTAAAACCATTAATGCAGTTACCCCAGACGACATTCTTAAGGCGGCCAATAAGTACTTCCTGATTGACAACACCCGAATCATTATTGCAGGAAAAGGGTCAGAAGTGATTACAGGGCTGGAAAAACTTAACATACCCATGTTTTATTTTGATAATTACGGGAACCCGGTTGAAAAACCCGTAATAAAATAAAGACAGCTAACATAGACCATAAGCTTGCAAAGGCTCTCCATCAAATTAAATGATGGAGAGCCTTTTTTTTTGACATATAAATATTTAATTCATCCAACGCCGAAAAAAGACGCAAATTCTTATAAAAAAAATAATTTTTAATGTAACAATACATTCTAAAACACGACCTATAGATTAATAATCTATTAACACCCTATGAAAAAATCAATAATGGCGTTAAGCGCCACACTTTTACTTGGCGGAGCCATTTCTGCGCAAAAAGTAGCCTTCGAAGAATTCAATTTAGACAATGGCCTGCATGTCATTTTACAAAATGACCCTTCGGCCCCAGTTGTGATAACATCAGTAATGTATCACGTAGGAGCCAAAGATGAAAACCCGGAAAGAACAGGCTTTGCTCACTTTTTCGAACATTTGTTATTTGAAGGCACCGAGAACATCAAACGTGGGGAATGGTTTAAAATTGTGACCGGAAATGGAGGAACAATGAACGCCAATACCACTGAAGACCGAACGTACTATTATGAAGTATTCCCGTCTAACAATCTTGAATTAGGATTATGGATGGAGTCCGAGAGAATGAGACACCCTGTTATCAACCAAATTGGGGTAGATACCCAAAATGAGGTTGTAAAAGAGGAGAAAAGATTGCGTTATGACAACAGTCCTTACGGACAAATGATTCCAGAGGTAAAGAAAAAAATGTTCACAAACCATCCTTACCGCTGGACGACTATTGGTTCGATGGATCATTTAGACGCTGCAACATTAGAAGAATTCCAAGCCTTCAACAAGAAGTTTTACATCCCGAACAACGCAGTGCTTTTAGTAGCCGGAGACTTCAAAGCGGACCAAGCTAAAGAATGGATCCAAAAATACTTTGGACCCATAAAAAAAGGAACTGCTATAACAAGGGAGACTTTCGTGGAAAAACCAATTACCGAAACCATCAAAGCGCAATTTGAGGACTCAAACATTCAAATTCCGATGATTGTTGCCGCTTACAGGACTCCATCGATGAAAACTCGCGATGCCAGAGTTTTGGATTTTATTTCAACGATTTTAAGTGACGGTAAGAGCTCCAGATTATATAAAAAAATAGTTGATGACAAAAAAATGGCCTTGCAAATTGGTGCGTTTAGTTATAGTCAAGAAGATTACGGAACATATATCCTTTATGGCTTACCCCAGGCACCAAGTACGTCTGAAAACATCCTTGCCGAAATTGATTCTGAAATCGTGAAACTACAAACAGATTTAATTTCTGACAGAGAGTTGCAAAAACTTCAGAATAAGTACGAGAATAAATACGTGAACAGCAATGCTTCTATTGAAGGGATCGCGGATAATCTAGCAACCTACTACATGCTTTACAATGACGTGAATTTAATCAATACAGAAATTGACTTGTACCGCAGCATTACTCCCGAGGAGATTAGAGCTGTTGCAAAAAAATATCTAAATCCTAACCAAAGGTTAGTGCTAGATTATGTTCCATCATCAGACAAAGCCAAAAAATAATACAGAACCATCATGAAAAAAACAATATACATACTATCAAGTCTATTTTTGACTTTAGCTTTGCAAGGACAAGTAATCCCGCAACCAACGCCTACAGCCCCTCCGACAATTAAGATTGGTAAATCCAATAATTTTGAGCTTAAGAACGGACTGAAAGTAATGGTAGTGGAAAATCATAAGCTGCCTCGAGTATCATACAGCCTTAGCTTGGACAACATGCCTTATGCCGAAGGGGACAAAAAAGGAGTCGCAGATATCACAAGTCAGCTTATCGGAAGCGGGACGACAAAAACATCAAAAGATGCCTTTAATGAAGAAGTTGATTTCTTAGGCGCAAATATAAGATTTAGTTCAAATGGCGCTGCTGCCAGCGGATTGTCCAAATACTCCGGAAGAATATTAGAATTAATGGCTGACGGCGCATTAAACACTGTTTTTGTCCAAGAAGAATTTGACAAAATAAAAGCAAAGCTTTTAGAAGGAATAAAGACGCAAGAAAAAAGTGTAGCTGCTGTTGCCGGACGAGTTGAAGATGTTTTGGCTTTTGGAGTAAATCATCCTTCAGGCGAATTTTTAAGTGCCGAAAGCATTAACAAAGTTAGTTTACAGGATGCCGTTTCAAACTACAAAACTAATTTTGTTCCAGGAAATGCTTACTTGGTTGTAGTAGGAGATGTCAATACGAAAGAAGTAAAAAAACTGGTTGAAAAACTTTTTGGCTCTTGGGCCAAAGGAATCGCTCCTCAAGTCACATATCCTGACCCTAAAAACGCGCTGCAAACTCAGATCGATTTTGTAGATATGCCGAATGCGGTTCAGTCTGAAATTTCAGTTGTGAATACAATCAATTTAAAAATGACAGACAACCAGTATTTTGCTGCTATCCTGGCAAATCAAATTCTTGGTGGTGGCGGAGAAGGAAGGTTGTTTTTAAACTTACGTGAAAAACACGGTTGGACATACGGAGCTTACTCTAATGTAGGATCCGGTAAATACGTGGAGAAATTTCGTTCTTCAACATCGGTAAGAAATGCTGTAACGGACAGTTCAGTAGTTGAAATTTTAAGCGAATTAAGAAAAATTAGAACAGAATTAGTTTCTGCTGATGATTTGAAAAATGCAAAAGCAAAATACATAGGAAACTTTGTAATGCAAATTGAAAAGCCAACCACTGTAGCGCGTTATGCTTTAAATACCGAAACACAAAACCTACCTGCTGATTTCTACGAAAACTACATCAAGAATATAAATGCGGTAACGGTAGAAGACATTAAAAACGCAGCTAACCGATTTTTCTTAACGGACAACATCAGAATAGTAGTTGTGGGTAAAGGATCTGAAGTAGCTCCCGCATTGGAGAAACTAAAAATTCCTATGTTTTACTTTGATAAATATGGAACTTCGATAGAAAAACCAGTTTTCAAAAAAGAAATGCCAGCAGGCGTAACCATTAAGACCGTCTTGGACAACTATATTAGTGCCATAGGCGGTGAAAAAGCGGTGAAAGCCGTTAAAACAATCGCTATGATAGGCTCAACAGTAATACCTCAAGCACCATCACCTTTAACTTTTACTTCAAAAGCGGATGCACAAGGCAAATTAAATGTAGAGTTAGCAATGGGGACTATGAGTATCATGAAACAAGTAGTTAATGAAATGAGTGCTTATGTGCTACAACAAGGACAACGAAAAGACTTTGAAGGAACTGAGTTGGCCGCAATGAAGGATAGCGCAATTCTATTCGCAGAATTACAGTTGGCAATAAAAGAAGGCGTAACACTTGATGGTATCGAAAGTATTAACGGAAAGGATACTTACGCTATTAAAGACGGTAAAACCACACTCTATTATGATGTGACTACCGGTTTAAAACTGGCAGATGCAAAAACAATGGATCAAGGAGGAAAGTCTATTACTCAAGTAACTAATTTTGGCGATTATAGAGAAGTTAAAGGAGTAAAAGTACCGTTTAACATCATCCAGAACGTAGGTTTTGAATTGGACATCAAAATATCCGATATAAAAATCAACGAAGGAGTTACGGCTGCAGATTTTAAATAATCAAATCCGGCAATAACAAACAAAGGCTATCTTAATTGATAGCCTTTGTTGTTTTAAAAAACATCCTTTTTATATGGAGTATTATTTTTTTGCAGACAAATAAACACCTATCAAAATAATGAACGCCCCTAAAAACTGAACAGGAGTAAGCATTTCATTGTCCAACAATCCCCAAAAAAAAGCCACGACCGGAATCAAATAGGTTACCGAAGTTGCGAAAACAGGTGAAGAAATCTGGATTAGTTTAAAGAAAAGAATATTCGCGATTCCAGTTCCAACCACTCCCAAAACGACGATAAACAAAACGGCATGCTGCACACTTTCCCTGTGTATTACTTCAGAAAAACCAGTAAAAAACAAAATCAAAGACGCCGGCAGAATCAGTATCGCAAAATTACCGGTAGTAATGCTCAACGGACTCAAATCTGATAAAAACCTCTTTATCAGGTTAACATTGATAGCATAACAGATCGACGCAATAATCACTAAAATAGCATAATAATAGTTCTGATCGGGATGATTCATGGCACCATTAAACACCAAAAGCAAGCTTCCCGCAAGACCTATAAAAACACCCCATAGCTGACGTTTTTGGAAACTGATTCCAAAAACCAAGGACCCTAAAACCAAGGTGTTTAAAGGGGTCAAAGAATTCAGGATTGAGGTTACCGAACTGTCAATTTCGGTCTGGGCTAATGCAAAAAGGAAAGCTGGCACAAACGTACCAAACATCGAGGTCATTGCAATATATTTCCATTTATATTTAGGAATCTTCGGCAAACTCCTGAAACCAATCAACAACAAAAAAAGGGCCGCAAATATAATTCGCAAGGACCCCACTTGCAAAGCGGA
>JBLIHD010000106.1:0-6385 GCA_047636335.1 Flavobacterium sp. | reverse complement strand
AGCAACGAGTTGTCAATTGAAAAGTTAAAACCTGGTTTTTACTTTATGGAAATTAATGGACAGTATAAAAAGTTAATTAAAGAATAAATCTTTAAATTTATTATTTTATGGAATGAAAGAGAATCTCTTTCATTCCGTTTTTTATAAAGTAAAATATGAACAAATTTTCAATTATTTTTATCAGACTATTCTCAGTGATCGTTTTCTTTTGCTCATTTTCTTTGTTTTCGCAAACAGTAATTGTCTCTGGAGAGATTGTAGATGTCTCAGGGAATTATCTTCCTGGAGTATCAATATTGGTAGAAGGAACAACCAGTGGAGCTTCAACAGATTTTGATGGAAAGTACATTATCAATATAAAGACTCCAAATGCAACCTTAATATTTCAATATTTAGGTTTTGAAACTCAAAAAATTAAGGTTGGGAATCAAAAGAAAATCAATCTAATTTTAAAAGAAAGTTTCGATCAATTAGAAGAAATTCAAGTAGTTGCATTTTCAAAACAAAAAAAGAATAGTGTAATAGGTTCTATCACTACCTTAAAAGTATCAGAATTAAAACAACCTACCTCAAATATTACAAATACACTAGCAGGTAAAATTTCGGGATTAATTTCATACCAAAGATCAGGTGAACCAGGAGCAGATAATGCAGCCTTTTTTATTAGGGGTGTTACAACTTTTGGCTTTAACAACAGTCCTTTAATTCTATTAGATGGCCTGCAAATAACTACTTCTGATTTAGCACGTTTAGAACCAGATAATATTGCTTCTTTTTCAATTATGAAAGATGCAACTGCCACTTCATTATATGGTGCTAGAGGAGCAAATGGTGTGGTACTGGTAACTACTAAAATAGGAAAAAAAGGAAAAGCTAAAGTTTCTGTACGTTATGAAAGTTCCATGTCTAGTCCGTCTAAAATAAATAGTTTTTTAGGAGCAGTAGATTATATGGAATTATACAATAGAGCGCAGCGATCTCGTGATCAATCTGCCAACCTATTATATTCTAAGCAAAAAATAGAAGGGACAAGAAATGGTTTAAATCCGAACATTTATCCAGATGTTGATTGGTATAGTGAACTCTTTAAAGATTTTGCAGTAAATAAAAGATTGAATATAAACATAAGTGGGGGTGGAGAGGTTGCTCAATATTATTTGTCTGTTACGAATGCAAATGAAACAGGGCTGCTAAAAGTAGACCCTTTAAACAACTTTAATAATAATATTGATATTAATAGGTCTAATTTAAGAGCAAACATCAATATAAATTTAACTAAAACAACCAAGGTTGCTGCTAAGTTTTATTCTTTATTTGAAAGATATAATGGACCAATAGTAGGGGCTTCAGATATTTTTTATCAAGTAGCACAAGCAAACCCTGCAAATTTCCCAAAGACTTACGATACAGATGATGCAACCGCTAATTTTAATCATACGCTGTTTGGGAATAAAGGAAATGGTGGGTTTCCAAATCCATATGCTGAGAGTGTGCGTGGATTTAAAGACCGTTTTTCAAATACTACTTTGGCACAATTCCAGATTAACCAAGATTTAAGTTTTATTACTGATGGTTTAAAATTAAGAGCTATGGCATCTGTAAGAACGTATACAGAAAACCAGAATGAGCGAAGCTTTACGCCTTTTTATTACGGATCTAATGAAACACAAACACCACAGGGAGTTGTAAATTCTTTATATCAAATTCAGGAAGGTACAGAGTTTTTAAACGACCCAACTATAGGGAACAATGGGAATAGTAATTTTTATTATGAAGCAGTATTAGAATATAATAAAACATTAAAAGACAAACACGAATTTGGTGGTTTATTAGTAAGTTATTTCCAAGAAGCTTTAAATACTATTGGTGGTGGTAATACAGCCTTTTCTACATTACCTTCAAGGAATATGGGAGTTTCCGGAAGGGCTTCTTATAATTATGGAAGTAGATATTTTGGTGAATTTAACTTTGGATACAATGGGTCAGAAAAGTTTGCAGAAAAAAATAGATTTGGTTTTTTTCCATCTGTAGGCTTTGGTTGGATAATTTCTAACGAAGCTTATTTTGAAGAAAACATTCCATCGATTAATTTATTAAAATTAAAATATACCTACGGTTTGGTTGGTAATGACGGTATTTCAAGTGCTAGTGATCGTTTCTTTTATTTATCAGATGTAAACCTGAATAATGGTGGAACGGGCTATACTTTTGGAACCAACTATAACAATTATTATAATGGTTATATTATTAATAGATATGCCAATGAAAACGTTACTTGGGAGGTTGCAACCAAAACAAATATAGGTTTAGAACTCGGACTTTTTAATAAAGTAAATATCATTGCAGACTATTTCACAGAGCAACGTAGAAATATCTATATGGAGCGCCAATACATTCCAGAAACTTCGGGTTTAACCACTTCTATTAGCAGTAATATAGGTGAAGTGAAAACACAGGGTATCGACTTGTCTATGGATTATAACCATGCTTTTAGTGGTGATTTTTATATTACGGCAAGAGGTAACTTTACGTATTCAACAAATAAAATAGAAGTAAATGGTGAGCCAGAATTTCAAAATAAAAATCTAAGTAGGTTGGGGTACCCCGTAAATCAACAATGGGGGTATATCGCCGAGCGCCTATTTGTAGATCAAGAAGATATTGATAATTCTCCAGAACAATTTAATGGATTTTCAACTACAAATTCTTACTTGCCGGGAGATATAAAGTATACAGATATCAATCAAGATGGATTTGTAAATGAGCTAGATCAAGCACCGATTGGGAAACCAACTGTGCCAGAAATTGTTTATGGTTTTGGTGTTTCTGCAGTGTATAAGAATTTCGATCTTTCTGTATTTATGCAAGGTTCTGCAAGGTCCTCATTTTTTATAAATCCAAATGATATTGCCCCATTTGTAAATGAAAGAAATGCTTTAAGTATTATAGCAGACAACCACTGGTCAGAAAACAATCCAAACCCAAATGCCTTTTGGCCTCGATTATCTACCTATGAAATTGATAATAATCAGAAGCCATCTACTTGGTGGCTTAGAGATGGCGACTTTTTAAGGCTAAAAAGTGTTGAATTTGGCTATACAATACCAGGAACAACAGGGAAGGTTTTTGAAACTGCAAAAACAAGGTTATACCTTACAGGTTTGAATCTATTAAATTTTGCTAAGTTTAAATTATGGGATCCTGAAATGGCTGGCAATGGACTTGGGTATCCGCCGCAAAGAGTTATTAATATTGGCGCTCAAGTAAATTTTTAAAAAATAAAAAATGAATTTAAGAAACAAATATGTAGCAATTATTTTATGTAGTGTATCACTATTTATAAGTTGCGAGGATTATTTAGATATTGTGCCAGATGGAACACAGGAGTTAAGTTTACTTTTTAATAGAAAAGAGACTGCATACAATGCATTGGCAAATTGTTATAGTTATTTGCCCCAAAATGATGGTACTTATGCGAGTTACGTATTGTTAAGTGATGAATTGGCTGTACCCGTCCCTAAAGAACCAAATTCCATTAAATTAATGAAAGGGCAACAGAGTGTCTCTTCGCCTTTGATGGGTTATTGGTCAGGGTTTTCTGCGGTAGGCAGAGGACAAGGCTCTTTATGGGAGGGCATACGTAGCTGTAATACTTTGACTGAAAATATAGACTTGGTAGTTGATATGACACAAGAGGAAAAAAATCAATGGAAAGCTGAGGTGAAATTTTTAAAAGCATATTTTCACTTTTTATTGGTAAGCAACTATGGTCCTATACCTATTGTAGATACAAATTTATCTATCTCTGCTTCGGATACTGAAGTGAGGTTAGATCGCAAAACAGTGGACGCGTGTTTTAGTTATATTTTAGAAACGATTGACGCTGCTATTATAGATTTACCAGAAAAAGTACTTGGAAATAATGATGTTGGCAGAATAGATAAAGTAATCGCTAAAGCGATAAAATCAAAGGTGCTTTTATATGGTGCAAGTCCGTTATTTAACGGAAATACTTCGCTGTATTCGAATTTTGTAAATGTAGAAGGTGAGCATTTTTTCAATCAAAACTATGAAAGTTTGAAGTGGGAAGAAGCCGCTCAAGCTTCCAAAGATGCTTTAAATGCCGCAATTTCACAAGGGGCAACAATGTATTATTTTACAGATACAGCACCTCTTTTTGATACTAGTAATTTTCAATTTAAATTGGTGAGAGATCAGTATAATAATCGTTTTGCAATTACAGATCCTTGGAATTCAGAATTGTTATGGGGAAATTCTAGTCCGGTTACAAACGGACAATATTGGCAAATTCAATCTCCTGCTATGATGAAAGACCCAAGTTCTTCATCTGTTGAAGCTTCATGGCAATGGCTAGCTCCAAGTCTTAGAATGGCGGAAACCTATTATACCAAAAATGGGTTGCCTATCAGTGAAGACTTATCTTTTGAATATGCCGATAGATATAGCACAACAACAATTGCTTTTAACCAACGATTTTATGCACAATTTGCAAATAGAACTGCAAAACTAAATTTAAATAGAGAGGCTCGTTTTTATTCAGCTTTGGGTTTCGATAGAGGTATTAATAGAACTTGGGGATCAATTTGGAATTTAAAAATGAGAAAAGGAGAAACCCACGGTAGAGTTGCAAATACTGGAGATTATTTGGTCACAGGTTATGCGCTTAAAAAGTTAGTACATCAAGACTCTGAAGGAGATACTTATAATAAAGCAATAACCTATCCTTGGCCAATGGTGCGCTTAAGTGAGTTGTACTTAAACTATGCAGAAGCGTTAAACGAGTTTAGTGGGCCTTCTCAGGAAGTATATGACGCATTGAATAAGATTAGGGAACGTGCTGGAGTGCCATCAGTTCAAGATGCTTGGAGCAATGCAACTTTTGCAGCAACTCTAAATAAACATACTAGTAAAGAAGGTTTAAGAGAGATTATTCAACAAGAGCGAATGATAGAATTGGCTTTTGAAGGACATCGATATTATGATGTTAGAAGATGGAAGTTAGCAGAAAAATACTTTACGACACCTATTCAAGGCTGGTCTGTAGATGAAGATTCGGAAACTAATTACTATCAAATAATGGATGTTAGCCAAAGATCTTTTAACAGTCCGAGAGATTATTTGCAACCTATAAGTTTTACAGAGTTATCAAGAAATCCAAATTTAATTCAAAATCCAGGTTGGTAAAAAATAGTATTATGAAAAAACAAATAAATAAAGCACTGCTTTTTTCAATCTTTATGCTCGTAACAATTATTTCTTGCACTTCGGATGAAAACTTGGATACGAATCCCCCAGGGATTGTTACGAATATAGAAGTAATACCTACAAATGGTGGAGGTATTATTAATTATGTTTTACCTACAGATGACGATATTTTGTACGTGAAAGCAGTTTATACAAACTCACAAGGAGAAGAGGTGTTTAGGGTTTCTAGCAAGCATACAAGCACTCTAGAAGTAAATGGTCTCAATCAAACATCCGCAGTAAAAGTGAAATTATATGTGTTAGATGAAAGTGAAAATATTTCTGAATCTGTAGAGATAGAGTTTACTCCTTTAAAATCATTTATATTTTTAGTGCAAGAAAGTATACAAATTACACCAGATTTAGGTGGCGTTAAAATTACCTGGGATAATATCGCTGCAAAAACAGTTTTTGTTTATGTTCACATATTGGATGGGGCAAACGAAATAATTAGAATATTATCATCAAATAATGCACAAGAACTTCAATTTATTCGGGGTTTAGAACCTAAAGAAGTCACTATTTCTATAAAAGTAGAAGATTTTGATGGTAACATTACAGAATTAGAAGATAAAGGCAGGTATACGCCATTATTTGAAGAAAAAATAGATAAATCTACATGGACCTTAGTGAGTGGACAATCAATTAATGGGAATGCTTATGAAGGAAAAACAGTGAATTTTTGGGATGATGTAGTTGACACGGTTGAAACAGATGCTGATAATAGTTATTTTATTGCCACGAGAGATAATAATGGGGGAAGTTTAAATTTTCCATTAGATATTGTAATCGACTTTAATAAAAATATAAAAATACAACGTTTTATAGTTTGGCAAAGAGCATATTGGTATAATGGTGGTGGCGTAACGTATCATTATCAAGAAGAAAATCTAAAATCTTTTAATTTGTATTCCAGTACAGATAATCAAACTTGGAATTTATTAGGAGAATTTGATATTGGTGACCCAAGAGATGGCTCCGGTAATATACCAGCTACTGCTTTTCAAGCGGCTATAGATGGGCATGAGTTTAGTTTAGATAATACTTCTGATGCTTTTAGATATCTTAAATTTCAGATGACCTCTAACTATGGAAGTACCCAAATAACAGTAGGTTCTGA
>JBLIHD010000105.1:0-6424 GCA_047636335.1 Flavobacterium sp. | reverse complement strand
TTCGAAAAAATGCTTGCTGTCGCAATTGAATTAAACACTTGATAAAAGACAAAAAAAAACAGATATTGTCTGGGTTAGGATTATAAAATGGGACGGCTTGAAACTTGTGATGAAGTAGAAGAACAAATTAAGTGGACAGCAGAACTGAAAGAATAAAAACAACAGCTAACAGCCATCTTTAACAATTTTCAAACTTAGTGGAGATAACGTTTTTTATCGTATTTTCGTTAAGACTAATCTACTCGCTTTCAAAGTTAGCAAATCGATTAGAGTTGCAAAAACACTATACGACAATTTGAAAATACTAATCGTGCACTAAATGAACCATTTATAATCTTATAAATATGAAAACAGTAATCAAAATCATTTTGTTATTCTTTCTTGCAAATTCAATCAATAGTTTTTCTCAAAGTAAAATTGACAGATCCAAAAAGGATCTCACTAGTCGGTCGAGAACCGATAAAGAGAATGAACGGGACTCAAATTCTTCAAGTCATGTTTTATTCCAAAATGAATCTAGAAATATTTTGTTTAGGGGATTTATGTATCTCACTTATTATTCTATAATTGGCAATTATGAATTTGAAAACCACCTACATAACAGTTTATCAAATTACCCCTATGAAAGCAATTTATCAGGTAATTTCGAAAGTTCAGACCTAATTTCTCCATCAATTAATTATTTAAGGGTTGACTTAGAGGATCAAATTCTTTTAGGCCATAACAATTTGTATGGAAATCATTTAAAAGCAAAAATTCGTCCCTCCCATTATTTTTATATTCAAACTGATTTATATACGCTCATAGAATATAATAAGGTTGAAAAAAATTACACTAACCTGTCTTTATTCAATCTTGATTTATGTTATGACAGAATTAGATTTGACAGATTTAATTTGGGGTGGACTTTAGGTTTAAATTATATTGGAAACGAAATTAAAAAAGCTGGATTTAGTTATGGTTTGAATACTGATGTTTTTCTTTCAAAACCATACAGTCTGTATAGCTCAATTAAATGGAGCTCAATAAATAATGTTCCCGTAAATGAGTTTGAGTTGAAAGGCAGGTACCATAAAAAAAAATATTTTGTTTCATTGGGCTATGAACATTTAAAGATAGGCTCACCCTCGTATGATTTTTTATCAATCGGTGGAGGATTATACTTGTTTTAATTTAAAAATTACAAATAAAAGAAAACTACTTATAATATTACACATCTCTAACTATCTTGAAATTTAGCGCAATTACCGATTTTAATCGTATTTTCGTCCAGTCTAAAATACTCGTTTTCTAAGCTTGCAAATATGTTAGAGGTTCGAGAAAGTTAACGGCAAACACCAATTACGACCCTGACTTTTAACTAAACTATTTAAGCCTAATTTAACATTGATGAAATTAACAAAACTAAAACACCCCTACTTGAAAGTGATATTTGCAGGCGGACTTTTGACGTCAATGATTATACTTTTCTATTCCAATTCAAAAAACAATAATGTTTCAACAGCTTTAGTAGAGCATACACAACAAGTAATAAAGAATAATGACGATTTATTGGTGAGTTTAGTGAATCATCAAACTGGCGTTAGAGGCTATTTACTAACTAATGACACATCATTATTAGGACCATACTATGCTTCTCTTCCCAAAATAAAATTACGTTTAAAAGAGTTACATAGACTTACCAAAGACGACCCGAATCAACGGAATCGGATCGATAGTTTGAAGACATTATTTGAGAAACGACTTGACTTTTCAATAGAAATAATAATCGAAAATCGTGCAAATCGGTTAACTAATAATCAAAAATCAACGATCACCAAAAATGGGGAAATTATTACTTATAAAATAAAAGCCTTATTAACTGAAATTAATGACACAGAGTACAAATTACTTGCAGAAAGAAAAAATAAAAATTATAGGGATAAGCAAAATACAAATTTGCTTTTTATCATTCTATCTATAAGTAGCTTTATCCTTTTAATTTACACCGTTTTAAGCGTCCGGAAAAACGCCAAACGAACCATCATCTCTCAAAAGGAAAAAGATGCTTTGGAACATAAAGCCATTAATCTTGAAGCAGAAAAAGCAACTGCTGTTGAATTTGGCCGGCAATCGCAAATAACCATTGCTTTAAAACAGCAGTTTTTAGCAAATATGAGTCACGAAATCCGAACGCCCATGACTGCGATTATAGGATTCTCAAAAGTAGCTCTGAAAACAGACTTAACTGAGAAACAAAGGGAATATATCATGGCAATCAAGAAAAGTAGTGATGCCTTATTAGTTCTCATTAACGACATACTCGATTTGGCAAAAGTTGATGCAGGCAAAATGACCTTTGAAGAAAATGCTTTCGAAATGGAATCTGATATTAGGGCAATGCTATATTTATTTGATTTGAAATTTCAAGAAAAGAATTTAAAATTGATTATTCAATATGATTCGAGAATTCCCAAAGTATTAATCGGAGATTCAGTTCGTTTAAATCAAATTATTTTGAATATCATAAGTAATGCAATTAAGTTTACTTCCAAAGGTGAAATTACGGTATCTGTTAAGTTAAGAGATTCAAACGAAGAAAAAGTAACTATCGAATTTAGTATATCCGACACAGGGATTGGAATAGCTGAAGAAATGATTCCAACTATTTTTGAAAGTTTTCAACAAGCGACTAGTAGCATAGCCAGACAATATGGAGGGACTGGACTAGGTCTTGCGATTGTTAAACAATTAGTAGAACGTCAAGGCGGAACGATTAATGTAAAAAGTACAATAAACGAAGGCTCGACTTTTAGTTTTGTTTTAAGTTTTATAAAAACGAATACAAACAGTGAGAATAAATCATCGATTCCCGAATCGAATGAAGAAATTAGAAAAATAAAAATATTGGTGGTAGAGGATATAATTCTAAATCAATTGCTGTTAAAAATTATATTGGATGAATTTGGATTTGAACAAGATTTTGCTGAAAATGGAAAAGTGGCTATTGAAAAATTGCAAACTAACTCTTATGACATTATTCTAATGGATATACAAATGCCCGAAATGAACGGAATTGAGGCTACCGAATACATCCGCAATAAAATGAATTCTACAATTCCAATTATTGCTTTGACTGCTGATGTTACAATGGACGATTTAGAAAAGTGTAAAGCTGTTGGAATGAATGCACACATTTCTAAACCTATAGACGATAAAAAACTGCATGAAAAAATAGTTGAGTTAGTAATAAAAACATAATACGCAAACACTATACGACAAATAATATTTATTTCGAACACGGTCAGTTTTGCTTCGTGGAAAACAAATGCCAGCCGCTAACAGCGCCTTGTTAAATGCGACGCTTTCTCGCTTCGCAGGACGATTTTGTAAGTATATAAACTTTAGTTTTGTATTAAATTTTGTGCTGAAAATACTCTGCTATTATTTTTGCACATCGCCTGAGGGTGGGGAACACTGAAATATATAAATTTATCACGTTAAATCTTATAGAAGTAATGAAGTTCATAATCATTACTTCTATATTAGGCCCGGTATCAACTGTATCGACTACGTCTTTTCTTATGGAAGGGAATTCAACATCAAGTTAAATAAATAAAAGTGAAAAAGCTGGAAAATACGGCAGCAAGCTGGACTGTTTGTCCCAAATGTCAAGGACGCGGCAAAAAAAGTCGGGGGCTACCCAAAAAAGAGCGACTCCGCTACCAGATGGCATTAGATCAATTTGAAAAATCGAATGCTGAAGGGACGGCCCCGGTTCGTCCCAAGGCACCGCTATACCTCTGCCTGAACTGCAGCGGATCCGGGTTGGTTCCGTCCGCCAGTCCTCCTGCAGCGGACAAGGAAAACTACCCACAGATTGCGATTATTGGTGGCGGTATCGGAGGGGTTGCTTTAGCCGTGGCTTGTTTGCACCGCGGGATCCCTTTTACCCTTTATGAGCGGGATATCGACTTCGATGCTCGATCGCAGGGCTACGGACTCACTTTGCAACAAGCGAGTAAAGCGATCGAGGGATTCGGTATTTTCTCGTTAGAAGAAGGGGTGGTTTCAACAAAGCATGTGGTTCATACCACAGAAGGAAAAGTGATCGGTGAATGGGGAGTAAGAAAATGGATGCAATCAGACGCGAAAACGTCTCCGAAACGCACAAATGTACATATCGCACGGCAGTCTTTGCGCTTGGCCCTGCTCGAGCAGCTTGGCGGACATAGCGCGGTGCAGTGGGGACACCAATTAGTGGATTTTGAGGCATCTGAGGGTGAAGGCGCTCAACTGAGCTTTTTGGTCGACGGGGAGATCCAGCACGCCAAGGCGGATCTTGTGGTTGGAGCCGACGGTATCCGCAGTTCGGTGCGCAGCTTGTTGATTGGTGAGGATAGCACCCCTTTACGTTACCTAGATTGCATCGTGATATTGGGCATTTGTCCTTTGGCGGCTATCAAAGGTCTTAATAGTTCTTTGCTGGACTCCGCCACGGTATTTCAAACCGCTAATGGCAATGAGCGGATCTACATAATGCCTTATACGGCAGACTCGGTGATGTGGCAACTTAGCTTCCCTATGACGGAACAAGAGGCCAAGATGTTAAGCGCTCGAGGACCAAAGGCACTCAAGGAAGAAGCCCGTCGCAGAACCCAGTGGCACGATCCCATTCCCCAAATCTTGGCGGCGACCCTGGAATCCCAAATTTCAGGCTATCCAGTTTATGACCGGGAATTACTCGATTCTAAATTGTTAGAGAAAGTCGGGCCAGTAACCCTGATCGGAGATGCGGCTCACCCAATGAGTCCGTTCAAGGGACAGGGAGCAAATCAGGCTCTGCTCGATGCACTCGCGCTCGCTCGGAGGATTTCTAGGGGATGCAGACCCTTATCGCAATGGAGAGAAGCAGGAGTGAGGAAACGTGTATTAAAGGAGTTTGAAGCAGAAATGTTAGAACGTAGTGCTTCCAAAGTTAAAGATTCAGCAGCCGCCGCACAGTTCCTGCATTCCGAACAGGTGCTCCATGAGGGTGACGAACCGAGAGGACGGCGTCTAAAGAAAAAAAACAAATGAAAAGTATCTATTCGATGAAAAAAACAATCAGCTTCGCATTATACAGCTTCGCAGGATTAGTGCTTCTGATCTGCCTTTTGTTTGGATATAATGATAAATCCGTGGATGATTTAAAGGCAAAATACGCACAAGCTCCCGCCGCATTTGTGCAAGTAGACGGAATGAACGTTCATTACCGCGAAGAAGGCAATCCCCTTGATTCCTTACCTATCGTGTTGATTCATGGAACAGCATCAAGTTTGCACACGTTTGACGAATGGACAGCTACTTTGAAAAAAAATAAGCGGGTGGTTCGAATGGATTTGCCTGCCTTCGGTTTAACTGGCCCTTTCCCTGACCGAAATTATTCCATAGACCATTATGTAAGTTTCATAGAAGATTTTTTATCGAGCCGAGGAATCAATCGTTGCATACTTGGCGGAAATTCTTTGGGAGGACATATCGCATGGCGGTTTACAATCAAAAGACCCGAAATGGTGGATAAATTAATCCTTATTGATGCAGCTGGCTATCCCACAGAATCTATAAGCGAGCCCATTGCTTTTAAAATCGCGCGAATCCCGGTATTGAATAAAATACTGACCTTTATTACGCCTCGCTTTGTGGTGGAATCCAGCGTTCAAAATGTATATGCTGACAAAAGCAAAATATCTGAATCCCTGTTTGACAGGTACTTTGATTTAACACTGCGTGCGGGAAATAGGCAGGCCTTCGTAGACAGGATGAGCGCGGCATATGACGCAAAGTACCTAAATCAAATCAATCGCATCCAACAACCCACATTGGTCTTATGGGGCGAGAAAGACTCACTGATTACAATTCCGAGTGCCTATCGTTTTCATCGTGAATTACCGAATGACAGCTTGGTGATTTTAAAAAATTCCGGACATGTACCGATGGAGGAAAGCCCAGTGGAAAGCTTGAAAGCCGTTTTGCGTTTTATTAAAAAATGAGCCTAATGAAAAATTTTGGCTTTGCTAGTACCCAGTTTTATCAACCCATATTGACAATGCAAGAAACCACGGCCAACATTCGACTCAAGCGATTTGCAAATTCATTGGAATTACCATTTTTAATCGTATTTTCGTTAAGACGAAAACACACTATTTCAAAGCTTCCAAATGGGTAGAGCTGCGGAACGTGTAGCATTTGAAAAAAAGATTATCAAACGCCAATAATATGACCAAAACATACCCATCGAAAATATCCTACGGATTACTGGTTTTTATATTTTTGGTATTTTTTGGACCGCTGATTCCTGATTTAACACAAGGTCAACTTAAAGTAAATATGATTGCAATAATCGGGTTCCTTTCGCTTGTCTATGCCTTTATATTACATCTTTTTTTTAAAACTGAATACACGA
>JBLIHD010000104.1:0-6448 GCA_047636335.1 Flavobacterium sp. | reverse complement strand
TTAACAAATAAATAAATATTTATGAATCATTATGAAACTGTTTTCATTTTAAATCCCGTTTTATCTGATGTTCAGGTAAAGGAAACAGTAAGCAAATTTGAAGATTTTCTTACTACTAGAGGAGCCGAAATGGTGTCGAAAGAGGATTGGGGCCTAAAAAAAATGGCTTACGAAATCCAAAATAAAAAAAGTGGTTTTTATCACCTATTCGAATTCAAAGTACCAGGAGAAGTTCTTATCGCTTTTGAAACTGAGTTTAGACGTGACGAAAGAATTATGCGTTTCTTAACTGTAAGTTTAGACAAACACGCTATTTCTTGGGCTGAAAGAAGAAGAACAAAATTAAAATCTCAAAAAGCGTAATATCATGGCTACATTACAACAATCTGCTTCAGGAAAAAAAGACGGAGATATCAGGTATCTTACTCCTTTAAACATAGAAACTAACAAAACTAAAAAGTATTGTCGTTTCAAAAAATCAGGTATCAAGTACATCGACTATAAAGACGGTGATTTCTTATTGAAATTTGTGAACGAACAAGGGAAAATTCTTCCTCGTCGTTTGACAGGTACTTCATTAAAGTACCAAAGAAAAGTGTCTGTTGCCGTAAAAAGAGCTCGTCACTTAGCTTTAATGCCATATGTGGCTGATTTACTAAAATAATATTTAACTCGGTTGTTGGTTTTCTGAAATACGAAACCTAACTTCTATAATAAAGGACAACAACATGGAACTTATTTTAAAACAAGACGTTCAAAATTTAGGATTTAAAGATGATGTAGTAACTGTGAAAAATGGTTACGGTCGTAATTTTTTAATACCACAAGGTCACGCACATTTGGCAACTTCTTCTGCAAAGAAAGTGTTAGCTGAAAACCTTAAACAAAGAGCGCATAAAGAAGCTAAAGTTGTAAACGATGCGCAAGCATTAGCTGAAAACTTAAAAGCTATCGAAATAAAAATTACTGCAAAGGCAGGAGGAGAAAAATTATTCGGTTCAATTACGAATATTGATATCGCTGATGCTTTAGCTAAAGGAGGTCAAGTAATTGACAGGAAATTCATCACTAGTGGTATCGTTAAACGTATCGGTAAATACTCGGCGAGCGTTCGTTTACACAGAGATGTAATCGTTGAATTGTCTTACGAAATTGTGGCAGAATAATAACACTTTGTTAACAATTTGTTAAAAATATACTAAAATCACCCTTAAGGGTGATTTTTTTTTGTCTATTTTCGCGGTATATAAACTCATAGCTAAAGAAATGAAAAAAATTATTGTTTTATTGTTTTTTGTTTTTGGTTTTACCACAATGGTGGGCCAAACGACAACGTCCAGTATTAAAGGAACCGTAAAAAGTGCTGATACGGAATCGCTTCCCGGAGCGACTATTTATGCAACCCATACTCCAACAGGATCGAATTATTCCGCATCATCGAATGCTGACGGTAGGTTTAACATGTTGAACATGAGAGTTGGAGGACCATATAAAGTCACAATAAGTTATGTTGGGTTTCAAACTCAGGTATTTAATGAAGTTTACCTCGAATTAGGAAAGCCGTTTAACTTAGAAATTTTGTTAAATGACGAAAGTCAGCAATTAAGCGAAGTTAAAATTACCGGTTCAAAGAACAGAGTTTTTCAAAGCGGAAGGACAGGTGCGGAAACTACAATAGGAAGAAGAGAGTTAACAGCTTTGCCAACGATCTCGAGATCTGCCGAAGATTTCACGCGTTTGGAGCCTTCAGCAAGTGGTGGTTCTTTTGGTGGTAGAAATGATCAGTACAACAGTTATTCTTTAAACGGTGCTGTTTTTAATAATCCTTTTGGGTTAGATGCTGCCACTCCAGGTGGTCAGACTGGTTCTCAACCTATTTCTCTTGACGCAATTGATCAGATTCAGGTTGCAACCGCTCCTTATGATGTTACATTGTCAGGATTTACTGGAGCATCTGTAAACGCGGTGACAAAATCGGGTACGAATGAATTTCATGGGACAGCTTATACTTTTTTTAGAAATCAAGATCTTACTGGTAGTAAGGTTAGAGGAGAAAATATATTTGTACCTGCATTAGAGCAAACGCAAGCGGGTATCAGTGTAGGAGGTCCAATTGTGAAAAACAAATTATTCTTTTTTGCTAATTACGAAATCGATAAAAGAAGTGATTCAGGTTCGAACTTTGTTGCAAACGACGGAAATGGAACAACAGGGGTTAATGAATCTAGAGTTTTAGCTACTGACTTAATGCGTGTTTCGACTGAATTAGGTGCTTTAGGTTATAATACGGGTGCTTATCAAGGATTTACACACAATTCAGATTCTAACAAAGGAATAATTAAACTTGACTGGAATATAAATGACAATCATAAATTGGCTGTTATTTATAACTTCCTAGATGCTTCTAAAGATAAGCCCGCGCACCCTACAGCAATTCTTCGTAGGGGTCCAGATGCTAATACATTACAATTTGCAAATTCAGGATACCAAATTAACAATAAAATTAGTTCGTTCTTAGTTGAATTAAACTCAAAATTCAGCGAAGTAGTAACTAATAAATTACAAGCTGGTTATACTCACTTTGATGATTTCAGAAGACCATTTTCTTCACCAGCTCCTGTGATAAATATTACAAAAGATGGTTCTCCATACATCATCGCTGGACATGAGCCGTTCTCTATTAATAATAAACTGGATCAAAAAGTAATTCAAATTACTGATAATTTGAATATTGTAAAAGGAAACCACACGTATACAGCAGGTGTTTCATTCGAAAAATTTATGTTTAAAAACTCATTTAATCTTAAAGGTTATGGTTTTGACGTGTTTGGTAGTACTGACTTAGCTGGTTTTGATGCTAATATTGCAAATGGCTACTACGCGCAAGCGATTGCAGATGCACAAAATACGTTTAACACTAAAAATGCGTTAGCTGATGGTGTAGACGGAGGTTGGAACTTGGCAGAATTAAATGTTGGTCAATTAGCATTATATGTTCAGGATGAATGGAATATAAATGATGACTTTAAATTAGTCTATGGATTAAGAGCTGATAAGCCGTTGTATTTTAATACATCAGACTTAGCACAAAAATTTATTGACACGGAAAATTCAGAAGGGTATTTACCAAATATTGATTATTACAATCCTAAAGATGGTAGTGTAGTTAATTTTGACTCTACTAGAATGCCAAACAATAACATACTATGGTCTCCTAGAGCAGGTTTTAATTGGGATATCACTGGAGATAAGACAAAACAACTTCGTGGGGGAACTGGTATCTTTACTGGAAGACTTCCTTTTGTTTGGATTGGAAATCAAGTAGGAGGCCCAGATCCTTTTTTCTATCAAGTAGTTGATCCCAATTTTAAATTCCCACAAGTTTGGAGAACAAGTTTAGGCTATGATCATAAATTTGATAGTAATTATATTGTCACAGTTGATGCGTCCTTTAATAAGGATTTAAATGGAGTTCAAGTTCAAAATTGGGGTTTAAAAAAACCAACAAGCCAATTAGTTGGTGCTGATAGCAGAGCTATTTATGGTGCTAATGATCAAGGCACTTGGAATGATTACGGTTTTCCAGCGCCTACAAATGGATATGTATTAACTAATACAAATAAAGGAAGTGCATTTAATACTTCGATCAAAATACAAAAGAATTTTGATAATGGTTTGTTTGCGAGTTTAGCTTATAACTATTTAAAATCGTTAGATGTAAATTCTATTGAAGCAGAAATTACTGGAGATGCATTTGCTTTTAATCCTGCTTTAGGAAATGTAAATGATGCCACTTTGTCTAATTCTAAATATGGTGATAAAAACCGTTTTATTGGGGTAGCTTCAAAGAAATGGAGTTATGGTAACGGTAAATGGTCTACTACTGTTTCGACATTTTTTGAATATGCGCAGGGTGGTCGTTTCAACTATACTTATGGAGGAGATGTTAATAATGATGGAGCGACGGGGAATGATTTAATTTATATACCAACAACTGCTGAGATTAGTACTATGATTTTTTCGGGTAGTGGACAAGGTGAAGCATTTGATAAGTTCATTAGTCAAGATGATTACATGAGTGGACGAAGAGGTCAATATGCAGAACGTTATGGCGCTTTAGCGCCATGGAGAGGAAAATGGGACTTTAAGTTTATGCAAGATTATAACTTCAAAGTATCAGGAGATAAAACGAATACAATTCAATTTAGTATTGATGTATTGAATATAGGAAATCTTCTTAATTCAGATTGGGGATTAATTCAAAATCCGACAAGTGTACAACCTATTGGAGTTTCTGTTGATCAAACAACAAAAATACCAACATATACTTTTAGTGGAACTCAAACTAAAACATTCAATTACGATGCGAGTTTATTGTCAAGATGGCAAGCGCAGTTTGGACTTAGATATATATTCTAAGCCCCTTAAATAAATAAATTTAGAAAAGCCTTCTTGAAAAAGAAGGCTTTTCTGTTTTTAAATTTTAAATTTGCAGTCCGGTTTTTAATGTTATTTTAATATTGAAAATATGATTAACTAAAGTTGAATTCACAAGAATAGAGATTTTATATAAATTGGAAGGAGGATTTTAAAATTTTAAATTAGTATGAAATATACAAGATTAACAAAAGAACAATTTGAAGAGTTGACTCAGGAGTTTAGCACATTTTTGGCAACTCAAACTATTGATAAAGCCGAATGGGATACCATAAAAGCCGAAAAACCTGAAGTTGCGGAACAGGAACTAGATGTTTTTTCTGATTTGGTTTGGGAAGGCGTACTTACTAGGGCCGAATATTTGGAACATTTTTCAAAAAATCATATTTTTCTTTTCCAAAGTTTTGATACCCACGTTCAGTCCATAGTTCTTAAATCATTGGTTCCTGAAGTAGATTTTTTGACCAAAGAGGGATTACAGTGGCTTAGTGATAATATGTTTACTGACACCATCGAAATGAAAACAGGTAAAAAAGAGTTTTCTGAGGAACGGAACAGCTCCATTTTCGCATTAATACAGCAAGGAGCTTTCTTGAGTGACGGTCAGTTATACAAGCAAATAAATTCGATTATTGAATCGTAATTCGGCTGTTATTTATTTTTAATTGGCTATTTTAGTGCGCGATTTTCAAGTACTAAAATAGCCAATTATTATTATTATCTATGGACATTCAAAATACGATTCATAAATTAAGGAAAGAACTTAATCTTCACAATTATAATTATTATGATGTGGATAATCCAACAATATCGGATTATGAATTTGATTTAAAATTAAAGGAACTCCAGGATTTAGAAAATCAATATCCAGAATACTATGATGATAACTCCCCTACGCAAAGGGTGGGTGGAGTCATTACGAAGAATTTCAAAACGCTTCCCCATGAATACAGGATGTATTCTCTTGACAACTCTTACTCAAAAGAGGACCTTGTAGAATGGGAAAAACGCATCCAAAAAGTATTGGGGGATGTGCAATTAGAATATACCTGTGAATTAAAATATGACGGTGCATCGATAAGCATTACTTATGAAAACGGGAAATTAAAACGTGCGTTAACAAGAGGAGATGGTTTTCAAGGTGATGATGTAACTAACAACATCAAAACCATAAAATCTGTGCCGTTGCAATTACGAGATGACTTTCCTGATAAATTTGATGTTCGGGCTGAGATCATTCTACCTTTTGCAGGGTTCGAAAAAATGAACCAAGACTTAATCGAAATTGGGGAGGCCCCCTATTCTAACCCGAGAAATACGGCATCGGGAAGTTTAAAGTTACAGGATAGTGCCGAAGTGGCCAAAAGACCGCTTGACTGTTTGCTGTATTTTATAGTAGGTAATAAATTGCCGTTCGAGAGCCAGTTTAGCGGTTTGGAGGCGGCCAGAAAATGGGGTTTCAAAGTGCCTAAAGAAGCCAAATTAGCCCATGATCTAGACGAGGTTTTTGAGTATATCGATTATTGGGATGTTCAGAGACATAAGCTGCCATATGAAACGGATGGAGTAGTGGTTAAGGTAAACAGCTTGCATTATCAGGATGAATTGGGGTATACTGCCAAGTCTCCGCGATGGGCAATGGCCTATAAATTTAAATCAGAACAGGTTTCGACAAAATTAAACTCCATAAGCTATCAGGTAGGTAGAACTGGGGCAATTACACCGGTGGCAAATCTAGAAGCGGTACAATTGGCGGGGACCATAGTGAAAAGGGCTTCCTTGCACAATGCCGATCAAATCGAAAAGTTGGACATACGGGTGGGTGACATCGTTTTTGTAGAAAAAGGTGGTGAAATTATCCCCAAAATTATAGCTGTTGATTTGAGCAAACGTCCCGAGAATTCGGAATCAACGAAATACATTACCCATTGTCCTGAATGTCAAACTGAATTGGTTCGAAGTGAAGGCGGAGCCAATCATTATTGTCCAAATTTTTATGGCTGTCCGCCCC